>JAOMOG010000014.1 GCA_028353405.1 Candidatus Poseidoniaceae archaeon
TGGAGATTGGGCACGTATTCACGCACAAATTCTCAATCAACATATTGTCTATGCAACAATGTTAAACGAATTTAGATTAAATGAGAAGGGTTTGGTCAATGTCAATGATCTAAGAGATGCCTGGACGCTTCTCGACTACTGATTAGACTATTTCTTCGGAAAGCGATTAAGACGCATCCTATTGACTAGGTGGTGGAAGCAATTGTTCCGGCATAGCCGGTATTGCTTTAGGTTGATTTTCATAAACAGCTGGAGGTGGAATCTCCAGTGAAGGCACCAGTTCTTCTTGCTTTGTCGCTAATCCAGCCCCCATATATTTACGATTAACAATTATTGGCGCTACCATCATGCACCCCACAATACCCAAGAAAGCAATAGAAACGGTCCAAGGTGGCAAAATGAATGAACGCAGCGTTGTCACTATTGACACATCTGCATTTACAATATTATTCGGCGTATCAGCATCCGAATCATGAGAGTTATCCCATGTATCAACCACTACATAGAAGTCTTCCCAATTTTCTCCTCCGAACATACTATGATAAATTTCTGGACCATCTAGGCTAACTGACATTGCAACTTCATCCATATTTTCATATTCATGTGCATCTCTAAAAGTACGCCATCCAAGGACATCAAAACTTCTCCATTCAGGGTCCATGTTTTTGAGAGTATCTTCAATATCCTCCCACCAGCCATAATCACCATGGCTACGTGAATATGATTGCGTGTATGAGTCATATTGATTAGTAGTCATCAAGTATACATCACCATATGCAGGAACTATATCATCACCAATCATATGAGTCAATGTTACACAAATAGTAGTCCTGTGGTTGCTTGAAAGATTAAGACGTAATGCACCTATGCTATCATTTCCAATTTTCATGAAAGTGCTATAATCTTCTGTAAGCGGTTTCAGTGCATTATTTTGCCAATTATTTTCATACATGTAAGGCTGTTCCGGGCTTAGTGGATAATTATCTGGATTATTGTCATATGACTCGGGAGAATCCATGTCGTCATCATAATAATAATCGTCTTCATAATAATAATCATAGTAAGAATATTGAAATGGTACTTCCGCAACTCTCTGTATGGTTTCATTCCAAACTACTGGCTGCCAGTCACCAGAACAGGCACTAGCGGCTTGAGCATTAGAAATAATACCCCCTCCAGTGAATCCACTAGAAGTAAGCGGAATTAGGATCAGCATTGTTACTAAAATCGTCACTAAACGCACTATTGCCTACCCCCTACATACATTCCAAGACATAGGGGGTTGATGGATATAACGCTCAACCTCTTCTTCTAAGTGGACGAACATAACCAGAATCATCTGAGCGGCGTTCTTCCTTTGAAAGTATAGATGGGGCCGGTGGAGGGGCGTGTTGATCCATGCCCAATAATCCTCCTTGCGACTCTACATGCTCTACATCATAGGTCTCTGCTGCCTTCTTTGCTTCCTCTTCGACTTCGGTAGGCTCTCTCATTACAAACCAACCTAAAACCAATGCAGCTGTGATCAGGACGATGAATGTCAACAGGTCTGAACCTGCATCTGCTAGCCAATTCTTCCAATCTTGAACACTGAAATCAGACAAAGATGGTGGCGCTTCTCCTTCAGGAATTACTTGGACTCCATAATCCATCTCATCGCACATGTCAAGTCCATTGCAGACCTGTAGGCGAATTTGTACTAATCCTGCTTCTTGCCAACTTGCAGAGACTCTAGTTTTTGAACCTGTGAGAGGAGATACCCAATCGTCAGCAAAATTACCGTTTTCATCAGCATCTTCTGCCAAGTTCAAATCCCATTGAATCAATAGTCCGGATTCAATTCTCTCATCACGGTCACTAATCGAACCATCCAATACATTCAAATCTCTATAAATAATCAATTCATCACTGTCTTGACCAGTAACATTTGCACTCAACGAATTTACATCCCCAACGAATACATCTTCTGGGATAAAAATTTCCTCAATATCTGGAGGTGTGGCGATAAGAACTGTAAATGACTGTCTTGAAACATCTCCTGTACCAAATGAATCCCTAACTGTAAGCGTAACGATATATTCCCCCGGAATTGAATACGAATGCCAAGGAGATGGATCGTGGTTCAATGGTGTAGCATCACCGAAATCCCATGTATAACTAACGATTCCGTTCCATTCTGGAGATGCTGATTCAAGTGGAATATACATCCCCTCATAACGACGGTCTCCATCTCTTGTTCCTTCCGAATCGAAGTACAGTAAAGTCCCAGGTGCCGCAATTGAATTACCATCTTCGTCAAAAGTTCTAGACCATGATTCGACCACAGTTCCTTCTGGCAAGGATGTTTCATCGGTAACAATTTCTCCTCCTAACCACGCATCTAGTATTTTCACACTAATGATTGGAACTGGATTAGAGATTCTAATAACCATCGTCTTTGCAATACTCTCTTGCCCACTTTCATCGGTAACAATCAGTACTACACTGTTAACCCCTGGTTCAGTAAAAGAATGAGTGACTTGTGGCCTGTCACCGAATGTACCATCAGAGAAACTCCAATTAAATGTGAGATCACTTGAATCCCCAACTGTTCCATCAGGGTCAAAACTATTTCTTCCATCAAAGGTGTATGGGGTATCAACTTGCCCATCTGTTGCGCGGAAATCTATTGATTCAGAACCGGTTGATGCGGTTGTACGGACAAGGAAATCTGATACTGGCATTTGATTAAGAACTATAACATAAAATTGTGCAGTAGATGAACTTCCATCGTCATCAGTTGCTGTAAGCTGGACTGTCATTAATCCGGCGCTATCCCATCCGACTATAGGATTGGATTGGGCACTGCTGGTAGTTGTGAAATCATCAGTCCTATCTAGCGAACCACCATTGAGGTTAACACCCTCTGGGAAACTCCAGGCGTACGTCACTATTTGCCCATCATAATCTTTGAAGACATCAGGCATTACCATTGGCGTATAGGTGTATGTAGTCATATTCTCAGACCAAATCTGAACCGGAACGCGATTGTTTACGTGGACTAGAATTGATTTCATTCCGACATTAATACCATCGGAAACACTCAATGTTAGAGTGTATGTTTCATTAGTTGAATTCAATGCCCCCCATTCGTGGTGAGTGGAATACATCCCGACTCCCCCTTGGCTTGAACCATCACCCCAATCCCAGTCGAATTGGAGGTTCTCTGTCGGCACATTATCTGCGGTTCTTCCTGCAGAGAAGAGAATCTTTTGGTTCGTCAAAATTGAAATTTCCGTTTCAATGACAACATTGTTGACTGTGATAATAGGAATAGGTTGCGTGGTATCATTGACCACTATTTCATGAATATCCGTTTCCGACCAAGTTCCACCTACATCTTGAATTCTTAAAGTGGCATTGAATGATCCGACCGAGGTATAAGATCTTACAGGGGATTTCAAACTTGAGCTAATATTATCTCCAAAATCCCAAGCATAGGCTGTTGGCGAGTCATAATATGGCAATGAATTATTGTCCAAGGAAAGACCCCATGCGTCAAAACCATCTCCATTGAATTGGACATTTTCCCATGTTTGTGTTTGGTTTGGTGCAACACTACCATTCGCTGTTGGACGCATATTTGCTAGAGCTTGTGGTGATGTGGTTTTGGTGTTTATCAATGCCCCAAGCATATCTCTCATCTCTAAATCAAATGTATATTGATCCGTCATTGCTGCAGTAAAGTAAACATCTCCTCCAACATCTACGCCGCCTCCAGCAGAAATTCTGTTTGTTAGTGAATCTATCTCATTTCCAAATCCATCTTTGACCTTGACAGTAACGTCTAAATCTTCGAAGAAAGCGTTTGATAACACATTATAATTGATGTGAGCGGTGTCTGGTGAACCATCTCCATCTCTATCGGATAGAGTCGTTGTGTTCAGTCCAATAGTAGCAGGAGAGGTTATTCTTGCGGCTTCAACATCGATGGTCCCTTGTGGATAGGAAGACCCGCAAGATGTGTAATCACAATCTGCAATTGTACTCGCATACCATGTTATTGCCCAGACTTCATCCGTCAAATTGCCAAATCCAGGGACAAGGCCAGTAGCAACATTATTTTGGAAATTCAAATCGGTAACACTCCACAACCCATCGGCAGTAGATTTTGAAACTAACACTCCCTCAAATTGACTGACATCTGCTGTAAACCTCATTGTCAAAGGAGCGGGAGATGATGCCCCCGGTGTAAATTTGAAAGAACGTATTCCCCATCCCTCAACGCTATGCCCTGTTGAAGACCATGGCCCGACCCAATCTGAGTTAGTATCTGCAGGTTGCGCCCTACAGAATGAACCGGAAGCACACGATTGTGTCAATTGAAGATTCGGATACCCCCATATTCCTTGATCGCTATCTAGCGTAGCAGCAATTGAGAAGTTAGCAAATATTTCAGACATTGTCGTACCAACTTTACCAGATTGGCCAGATTGAGGTGAAAGTGCTAGGTTAACAACTCCTTGACCACCTGTTGCACTATCCTGTACTAATTGCCTAACAGCCGGACCTCCACCTAAGTGTTCAGCCAAATACATTGTGAACATATATCCTGCACCATAATCTGCAATTCTTTGATTCCACCATCGAACACTTAGTTCTGGGCTTGAAGTCCAAGCATTAACGTGACCTGTAAGAGTTGAATCTGCACCAAAACAAAGATAGATTGCTACATCTGCATTTCCTTCATCTATCCACAGATTCTCATACGGGTCTTGCGCATTATGCAATAGATGTTCTAACTCGTGAGCAAGAATTGATTTGCCCCAAGTTAATGTTATATCTGCATAATCAACAAAGACGGCTTCTCTGGAGACTGCAAATGAAGGAGAGAAATAGCCACCGATATTGTATGCCCCGTCAATATCATAAATTACGATTTGAACTTGACAATTGTTATCTTTATCAGGAGGAGCTAAACCTCTACCGTCCTGGTAGTCCTTACCATAGTAAGTAGTCATTGTTGGATAGATTGTTTGATCCCATGTTTGTGCAAGGTTGTTTAGAACCGTGGATGAAAGTGTTCTTCCAGATTGCACCAGGAATGCTACTGAAACAGTTGTTTTTGCCACATAAGTGTCAACCGAACCACCAGAGGTTGGAACAGTCAGTGTATCTCCTACCACGTGTGGTGAACAAGCCCTTGCCGAAGAACGACCGCTCGTAACTGGCTGCATTGACATTTCATCTACGCCCGGCATACCGGCTTCAACCCACTTTGATTTCATGAATGATGAGGCCGAAACAACAATCTCGTCCTCTTCAATAAACAAATATTCTCTTCCATCGTGCGCATCAAATTCAGAAATGTCGCCAATAATTACTCCCTTGGCATCATATGGTGCTGCTTCGTAACTATCAGATTCGCCGGACTGTGCTGCTGCTGCCATCAATAATGGCGACATGCTAGCAATGAGCAATACTGTTACGAATATGAAGGCTGGACTAGTGCGTAGTTCCGACATTTAATTGACCTCAGGGGAACGCATCACTGATTCCCAAAACAACCACTTGAAATGAAGTATTTAATACTCGGTTAATGAGGATTCAATAATGCTCTTGTCACATAGCACTCAAAGCGGCGGTCGAAAACGCCTCATAGGGGTCGTTTTTGTCTGTTTATTGCTATCAAATATCACATCTGCAAGTGGTAATGAAGATGATTGGATTAATTCGGCTGACATTTGCCAAAAAACAAGTGAATTACAATTCAATGGAACATTAGCAAATCAGAGCGTTACATGGCAAACCGAACTTGGACCAAGATTACCTGGTTCAAACGCTTCATTAGCACTTCGAAACTCATTAACTGAAAATCTTACAAATTATGGCTGGGATGTTGAATTAAGTAATCACACTTCTCATGAGATTAATTTAACTAATGTGATAGCAACTTGGAAACCTCAAAACCTTAGTCAAAATGAATATGACGAATTAGGTCGAATCGTGTTGTCTGCGCATTATGATACTAGAAATATAGCCGACAGAGATTCAAATGAATCTCTTCGCAACACCCCTATTTTAGGGGCAAATGATGGTGCGAGCGGTGTTGCTGCTCTTGCCGAGTTAGGTCGAATTATCCCTAGTATGGATTTGAATAATGAGATCATGTTACTATTTTCTGATGCTGAAGATCAAGGAGATAACTACACCCTCGGTGCTGAGGCATGGGCCGACAATCTAACTCAAGAAGAAATTAATCGAACTGAATCTTTCATTTTATTAGACATGATAGGGGATGCAGATTTACAATTAACAAAAATTATTCCGTCAACACCAATATTAACTGAAAATCTGATGATATTGGGAGAAAAACTCGGACTTTCTAATCAAACAGATGGTTGTAATGGCCAACGATCCAATGTTATGCAGCCCAATCAATCAATAGCTGTAATAGATGACCATGTGCATCCATTCGCTCTTGGAATTCCTTCTCTAGATATTATTGACTTGACATATGGTGTAAACGCTACTCCTTTCGGAGGTTATTGGCATACAACACAGGATACCGCAGATAAAGTAAGTGCTGAATCGCTAGAAAATGTTGGAATGATTGTAGAATTGGGCCTATTAACCGGTGCATGGACGACAATTGATACGCCATTAGAACAATCAAAACTGTCAAACAATTCTGAGCCCGAACAAAAGCAACCAATTGAAGAAGCCACCAACAAAGGTGCCGATTCTTCTAAATTATTGGCAGTTTTGTCTTTCAGCGTTCTTGCCATAAGTTTAGTTTCTTTGTTTTTCCTTAAGCGCTTTGTAGAATAAAATGATCGCTTTGTTGCGCGGACTTGCTATGAAAGGGGTAATATCCGCGCACCAACACCTATGGTTTGAGCGGAGGAGGTGAGGGCGTGTCTGACAAGAGTATAGAAGAAAGAAAAGCTGCACTGAAAGAACGCGTCCAGAACCAACTGCAAGCCTCGCAAGATGCAACTGAACAAAGAGCACTTGCTTCAAGTGAAGAACTAATTGTCAGTGTTGAAGATGTAGATGCTGCTGTGGAATTAGCAGCTGAAAAAACAAAACAACAATGGTTACGATTGGAGGAAGTTGAGAAGGGGCGATGGAGAACTATCGCTGCATCTTTGATCTTATTGGGTTCATTGTTGGGGATGATGAGTGGCGCTTTGATTCTACAAGGAAACCCTAGTGACATTATTTCTTCTTCATTCTTCGCATCTACTGATTCTGTAGATGTAATAGGTACTGCAATTCAAGCAGAAGAAGGTACTGAAGTTCAAAATGTAACTGTTGAATTAATTGAAATCGAGACCAATACAGTCCTACGCACTGTGAACACAGATGCAAATGGCCTCTTTGTCATTGATAATGTCATATCAAAATTACATATATTGAAACTGTCCAAAGAAGGATATAATACCATGGAATTGAAAATAATTCCAGAAAAAGCAGGAGTCGGACCGATTACCATGTCTTATGGTGATGATACAATTACACGAGACCACCATATAGTGGCCACTGGATGGGATTTAGAGAATGCCGTAGGGCTTTCGACAACAATTGGTATTCTTACGGTAATTACCGGGATAGTAGGGGTTCAAGCTGCGGTTGAAGTTAGAAGAGGCAAATACTACCGAAGAACACAGTATTTGGCAGGAATCTCATTATTCAGTAGAGGATTAATAATATTTGGACCGGCGTTAATCCTTGCCGGGATGATCACGATGGTGTTCATTAAGGAACAATTTGATGATTACCAGGAGGAATGAGCGTGTACCTCATCACTGTCGAAGGAGGTGACGGCTCCGGAAAAGGTGAAGCTGCAAGGATCCTTCACGAGTTAGTTGCTGATTTTCCATTCCCTGGACATCACTCAACGCATGAACCAAGAAGGCATAGTGAATTGGGTAAATTGGCTTTGTCATCTGTCAAATTAGGTGATAAAACTCCTTTAGAAGAAGCGGGGTTGTTTGCTGCCGATAGACTGGACCATTCTCATACATGGATTCGTCCATTGCTTGCAAAGGGTCATGTTGTAATTTCAGACAGAAATATTCACTCATCATTAATTTATCAAGGAGTCGTCGGTGAATTGGGACTTGAACAGGTTGCCAAAATGAATGCTGCATCGATGATTCCCGACCTTGTATTTTGGATTGACTGTGACCCTGATAAAGCCATTAAAAGAATCAAGAGTGGTACTTTGCGAATGAGCAGTGGCAAAGCTGAATATTTTGAAACCCCTGAAATACAGAAAACAATTAGAAAGGGGTTCAATGACCTTTTATCCGGAAAAATAACAGTTCCGGCTCCATTTGACAAGTGTTGTGTAATAGGGCCAATACTCAATGAAGGGGGATTGGATGAACTTCGCGGAAAATTGCGAACAGAATTACGCGCTTTTTTCAATCGAAGACCCGCTCCATTAAACGTTGATGCCGATGAAGTTGATCGTTATCTATTGAACGCACTAGTTAGCGATGTGAAAAAACAAACAAGGCTACCAGGCGCTCCACAAGAGAAAACTTCGATGAATATCGGATGGCTTTCTGGTGAATCGCCAGCAAATTGGATGCATTTTGCAGAAGATAATTGGCCCAAAAAATCTGCGAAATCATTTGATGTCCCAGCAAGTCCACATGCCCAATCCTGTTGGGCAGTTTTAGGAACTCTCTCACTAATTGTAGGCTCGAGTGAAATTCCAAGATTGCATAAATCACTTGGTCCTCATCGAATGGTTACACAAAGGCATACTCAACGGTTGGTTAGGTGGCTGGAAAAAGAATGGTGGATTCATAAGCAACAATCACACGTACCTTTCGCTGAAGCACAGATGTTCAAATTGAGAGATGACAAACTGGGATATTGTCGTTTAGCATTAGCAATGTGGCCATTGCGTTCCTCGCTGGCATCATGGAGAAGATCTAATCCAAAAGGCGAATGGAAGAATGCTTTAGCGGAAATATTACTTTTGGGACAAGAAAAATCACCCCCTCCGGCGATTAGGAAGGCTGTTAGCAATGTTATTAGTAGATTGGAGATGCTTACCAGTGGCCATGAAAATTGCCCAGTTCCGCAGGATATTGGGCAATTGATTGTATGGTGGAGTATGGACCCACCACAATGAATTCATTCTTCTTCTGATTCTTTGATTAACTCGAATTTCGCCCCGCCCGGCAAAACTACCTGACTTGCATTCTCGAACTTAACAGGTCTTGCAGAATACATTGAAGAAATCAAAATTGCAAGGCCAATACCAAATGGCGCTCCCGTCAATGGCCTTGTTAGGTTGTTGGATTCATAATCAGTCAACAATTGTGTGAAACCATCAATGATTAAAGGAACGCAGAATAACATTCCAAAACCTATCCAAGATAAGGTCCTATAATTGCCTCTATAGATTTTCTCTAACAATGTATCTGGAATCAATGACAAGCACGTATCCTTGATTGTCCAACGATTATATCCCTTTCTAGAAAATACTAAACCACCAATTGCTAAACCAAAGAAGATTCCTACATCTCTAGTACAAACTGGCATTTGATTTCCATTAATCTCCAATGCGCGTTCATGCTTATTGTGACAATTCAAATCTCCAAATGCATAAATGAATCCAGTATATGGGTCTAACTCCGTCCAAGCAAATTGATTGTGATTGTGAACCGTACCATCTTCATGCGTATGTGTCGCAGATGCTTGCTCACTATTCCCTGATGATCCGAATCCATCTTTTGTTGCAAAATCTAATGCATTCGCTCGCCCGGAGATATTTGTGACAGTACCCTCGGGTAGAATCAAGGGTGCGATGAAAAATGAGACGAAAAGAAAACCACAGATGTAGAAAATCCACATACCAACTTTCCTCTCAGGTTCACGGTTGACCAATCCATTCTTCCCCATACCCAATCCTAGTAAGGGAGGGATATTATTCTTTTATTCATCAAAGCATTGATGATATCTGCCAATTCCCTCAACCATATGGGGGAACTTGAAGGTGAGCCTGTCGGTTTATCGTTAGGCATGCAGGCTGGGGGATTCCTTGGTTTATACCTCGGATTCTCACTAGCGGTAGTTTCTGTTTTAACAGACCCCAGCGAATTACAAAGATTGGTATCACTGCTATGTGTTCCTCCTATTTTTATGTCTATTATTCTCGGCCCATTCCTTGCGAGGAGAAGAAAGCCTGTTGCTTTAGCTAATGAACCGGTAAAAGTAGCAAGAGATGCATTACAAATCCACAATGAAGGTCAAGGCAAATGGAGAGCTTTGAGCCATATTAATAGTGATGGAAGAACAATTCGAATTGATATGCATAATTTATCAAATGTTGAGGGTGTACTTCGAGATGCATTGGTAATAGCAGAGAGTTATCCGATAAGATTCATTGTTGGCCAAGGAAAAAGCAGTAGTAGCCAGCAAAATCTCCGCAATATAGTTCTAACATATATTGAGGACAACGTCAGTATTACTAGAAGGAATAGAAGTGCAAAGTCTATTGAGGTAATTCCCCAACCTTCAGCTGAGCATATCAACTACCAAAGGAAAACAAATAAGATTTTAATGATATTACTTCCAATAATTTCATTCTTCGCTTGGTTAGAAATGCGCTAAAAATATGAGGTTTTTTGATGAATTACAAATCTGAAATGAAAGATTTATTGAAACGCCTAGAAAAAGGTGGCATCCCAATAACCAATGCCATTAAAGAAGCAATGTTGAAAATTGAAGTTGATTACTTCACTGATTTTGATATTGCAGATTTCTTTGCTGACCGCCCCATCACTTTCTTGAAAAATGAAAAGGGAGCAGTGAAAACAATTTCTGCACCGCATATGATTGTGACTCTATTATATCATTTAGAATTACAAAAAGGCAATGAAGTCGTTTTAATCGGTTGTAAAAGCGGATATATTGCAGCATTAATCTCTATAATTGTAGGAGAAGAAGGTAGTGTCAAAGTGTTAGACCCTTCACAAAGTGTAACTCAACATGCAGCATCTCGGTTAGCTTATTGGCCTACTGTTGAGGTAAGGCACATTGAATCATTGCAGATCTCTCCTATTGCCTTTCCTGGTGAATTGAATCGCGTATTGGTTACAGGCCAAATCAAGCAGTTGCCAGAATGGGTTAATACTAGAATTTCGGAGGCGGGATTCGTAATCGCACCACTAGGCGGAAGTAATGGACAAAAATTAATGAAAATGGAATGCCAAAATGGCGAATTACTTCCCACCGACCTCGGCCATGTTAGTTTTGGTCCCGTGGATATTTCTGATGCTGAAATTGGCCCAATCAATCCTAATGAGTTGGCTGATATCCTTGAATTGGCGATAGAAACTTTTCAAGAAATAGAAATGATTACCGAAGAAGAGCAAAAATCCATTACTGATTTAATAATTGATTTACGCAATTTACCAGATGATTTACCACCTCCAGGGGAAGCTGGAGTCGCAATTGAAGAACATCCAATGATTCGTTTATTGTATCATGCATCACCTTCATTCATTCGCTTATGGCCATTATTACAACTCATGGTTCAACCGAATTTGGCGAGTCCTGGCGGATATGATGTGGACTCTGATGATCACTTCGAATTCGATGGTTTCGGAATCTGAATTATGAGCCACAGCGGCTATAATGAGATGTTGGGTGGGATGTTCATGGCAGGCGGGCTAAATACAGAGATGGCTCGGCTGTCTCATCGCGATGTTCGCCAAAGAAGAAGAGCAATACGTGTATTATTCGATTTGGACATTCCACGTGCATTAGAAGCATTCGTCCCACTACTAGATGACAATGACTCATGGTTTCAATCTAAGTCATTAGAAGCGCATCGTAAGTGGGCTGTTGAAAGTGGAATTGACAGTTTAAAACCATTAGTTGAACATAGTTGGATAGATGCAAACCGCTGTGCTGCAAACCTATTGAGTCAATTCGGAACAGAATCTGAAAAATATGCTAACATATTGCTTGAATTTGATGATCAAACTTGCCAGAGAAAGGCTGCTGCTTCACTATTACAAGACTCCGAAGACCTTGAGTTAGCGCAGAGGCTGTCAAAAAATACAGATTATCAAATCCGTAAACTTGCCTATTGTAGTTCAGCAGCAGATAAGGAATTGCGCTCCAGAGGAATTAATGATCCCAATAATTCAGTCAAGGAAGCAGTTTTGAGAGTCATTATCTCAAATGACGAACCTATATCTAAACAAAATATTGTCAGTTTAATCGAATGCGGAGTTGATAGTTCGTTGCTTAGTAAACCTGCAATTAAACTAGGTGGGGATGTTTTTCTCAAGTTAGTTGATTCATGCCCTTCAAATAAAAACCTACAATTTAGTAAAGTCCTATCTGAAATGTGTAATGACGTCGATGATGAACAAATTAAAAATTTGATAGAGGCGGGGCAACTTTCTATTGTTGCTCGTTGGTTAAGAGGAAGAAATGATAGTAAAAGCGATGCACTGCTATGGCAATTCATGGATGACGATAGACTTCCAACCATAGAAAAAGCAAGGCTACTTGAACGCTTAATCGGAAGAGCTGGAGAGCCAGAAATTAATGCACATGCTATTGAATTTGCTAGCCGTTGCGAAGACACTTTACTGAAAGTTACAGCAGAGAACCTTTCAACCGCCGCTGATGAACTCAAGATATGAGCCCAGTAAATTCAGGTATTACCTTCTCAATCGATGCTACCGAGGGTAATTCACGTCGCATCCACGTTGGAATTGACATCAAGGGCCCTTTCACACAACCAATTCTCAAACTTCATTTCCCAAGATGGGTTCCTGGGTCATATTTTCTAAGAGAGCCAATCCAGCATATGACTGAGTTCGTGGCCGTAGATGATGATGGGATTGAATTAAATTCATTTCGTTATGAAGTTGATGCAATGAAAATAAAAGTACCTAAAAATACAAAATCGATTTCTATCTCTTACAAATTATTAGCAACTGAATTATCTTGCAGATCTAATCATCTTGATTCAACCCATGTTCACATAATGCCGCCTTTTACTTGGTTTCTGCCAACCTCTGGTATTGATTCAGAAAGAATGAATCAGAAACACTCAATTTCATTGCATACACCCGCGTCTTGGTTCGCTGCCACCCAGTATGAATTAGAAAGCAGTAATTCATGTGAGGGGTTGCTAACTGGCAACAATGGAATTACTCATTTGTTTTCCGCACCCAACCGTGACGAACTGCTAGATGGGATAATTGAAGCTAATGAAAATGAAAATATTTGTTGGAAGGTAGATGGTCGTAACCATATCCTCAAATTATGGGATAGTGGAGGACATCCAATAGATCAAAAGATGCTTGAAAAATTCAAACTAGACATGAATAAAGTCATCAAAGAACATCATGCTTTGTTCGGTATACCTCCGTGGGATAATTACGTCACCGTCATTCAATTAACTGAGAACTCACGAGGTGGATTAGAACATTTAAATTCGCAAACATCAATGATGCCGCGACAATGTTTAATGCCAAATCATGATGATCAATATATGGATTTAGTTAGTTTATTTTCCCATGAATACCTACATCAATGGAATGTAAAACGATTGAGGCCAAGGAATTTCATTGATTATAATTTGCAAAGAGAGGCGCATACCGAATTACTTTGGTGGTTTGAAGGATGTACTTCATGGCTAGGTGATATGATTTGTGTACGCTCAGGAGCATGGTCTGAAAAAGACTGGCGCAAAGATTGGATGAGAAAAATGAAGCGTACCACTACAAGGAATGGTATGCAATTTGAATCTTTGAGTGAATCAAGTCATGATGCTTGGACTCATTTATACCGGGGGCATTCATTCTCTAGAGAGACTCAAATCTCTTATTACAATGAAGGAGAACTTGCTATTTTTTGTCTCGATGCTGAATTACAGCGTCGTTCAAATGGAAACACTGGGATCTGTGATCTAATGGTCGAATTATGCAAGCGCCATGCTATAGAATATGATTCTGCAGTCCAACTTGGAGTAACTTATGGTGATATCAGAAAGGCATTAACTTCAATCGAGGGAGGTTCTAGATTAGGGACTATGCTTGATTCATTAATGAAAAACCGGCAATTACCAGATGTTGAGAAAGCATGTAAATATTATTCTTTGAAATTGGTTAGCGATGTCAAAAAAGGAGATGAACAAAATCATTTAGAAAATGCTTGGCTAGGTGTTTCCATCAAAGATTCTGGAGGAAAACTAATTGTTACAACTCATCAAGCAGGCTCACCAGTACGTGATTTATTGATGCCTGGTGATGAAATAATTGCAATAAATGGAAGAAGAACTGATTCAAATAAAAAACTAAACAGTTCCTTGAAGGGGCAGAATGAAAAGATGGCCAATATTATTTACAGCCATGAAGGTGTGGTTAAATCAGCTGATGTAAAGATGATTAATAAGATTCAACACAAAGTAAAATTAGAAGGAAAAGGTAATCAAAAATGGCGCGATTATATCTCTACCCGTCAAGGTTGAGCATTACCCTCTAACTTCAATATTTGTAGAGATATATGGATTGGGGGAAGATGGTCTGCGATTGTATGGCGGCTAGTTTTTGGCGGAAACAAGTCATCTGACAAACTCATCTCCAACACTTCTTCTTTGGAAAGTGAATCTCTATCGCTGCTAGGCCAAACATCCACAGTGATGCTTTCATCACCTAAATAATCGACACAAATAACTGGCACTCTTTTCAATTCAAGTATCTCTGCAATTGCATGGCGATGGTGTCCGTCAAGAATTGCACCTGTTAGTTGATCGACGATGAGCGGTTTAGTATATCCTTGCCATCTTTTGGTCATATCCAGGAGTTTATCTCTATTTCTAGGTTTTATTTGTTCATGTGCTTTCAGCCACTCTAGAGGAACCAGCCGCACATCACTTTCATCCCACATCATGGCCTTGCCAATCTTCAACCTGCGATAATGCTTTGGCGCACTTGGACTTGAACAACACCGGAGGGGAGACTATGGAGGGACTATCGGATTGGCCAAAGGAAGGCACTCATTCTGATGTTCCCGCACAACAATGCCCCCCTAATATGACTAAATGGCTTCGAAATTTAGATTCTAAATTGTTGTCAATTATCAATACTATTGCCGAAGCAGGTGGCGGAGTTTGGATAGTTGGCGGGGCACCGAGAGATGTCATGCTTGGAGCAGATGTCACCGACATTGACTTGGCAGTGGATCTAACTCCACAAAAAATGCTTACATTATTCCCTGACGCAATCCAAACAGGTGTTGAATTTGGGACATTGACATTGCGAGGCGGTGATTCAATGTACGAATGTACAACTCTTCGCACTGAGTCGCAGTATCTTGATGGTAGACGGCCCGAGGTAGTAAATTGGGGGACAAGTTTAGAGCAAGATTTACAACGACGTGATTTCACAATCAATGCGATGGCAATAGATGTCTCTAGAATGATATTGCATGACCCTCACAATGGTCTTCTTGACCTTGAGCGCGGGGTACTGCGTGCTGTCGGACATGCATCTCTAAGATTGGCCGAAGATGGGTTGAGAATAATGCGAGCATATCGATTCATGGACCGTAATGAAGCCGGAATTTGGTATCCTGACAACAACCTTGCTCAAGCATTATCGCAAAAAAGGAGAATGCTATCAAATGTTGCACCAGAACGGATTTGGAGTGAATTTAAGAAGATTCTTTCAGGGAGAAATGTATCTCTTGTGCTTGCTTTAATGCTCAAAGATGAAGTTCTAGAGATCGTTTTGAATACTGAATGGAACCTAGCAAGTCCAATTTTTGAAGCCATTTCTGAATTTACACTAAATGAGACAGATTATTTAGCGGTATTTTCAATTCTACTCAGTGAAACAGATAGAAACCAAATACCAGACTTGCTGAATAATTTGAAAGTATCTAAGTATGAACGTGATTCGGTGATTGGAATTGTTTCTCGTATGGGCTATGTTCCAAACAATGTGATTGGTGAAATAAGAGTGCATCGCTATGTATTGGGTGAAGAAGCAGCGAATCATTTGCAACTAGAATACCTAATAAGAAAATTCTCAATACGCCTGCCACAGGTATCTATGGATGAATGCAGTCTACAAGAAATTGAACAATTAATTAACAAATCTTATCAATTACCGCCACTAAAGTTTTCTGGTAAATCAATATTAGATGGAAATCAGTTGATGAATTTGACCGCTATTACCCGTGGACCTAAATTGGGTAATTTGAAATCATGGCTACATCGTATTCAAATTGAGAGAGATATTCAATCGGAACAAGAAATGATTCAAATATTGTCTACACTTGTGTGGCAAAATAGTGACGGGAATGAGTGGCCTAAGGTGCAATTTCCATGAAAATAAGTGATAATAAAATGTATTTTAATTATTATTCTTGGTTTTTTTAATCTTATTATCGATACCAACAAGATAATGAACAAAGTCCTTTCAAACTAAAAACATCAACGAGGCTTTTCAATGAGTGGTATGAGTTATAGTGAATTACAAGCAATAAAGGCTGAAATTGAAGACTCTTTTGCTAAAAGCAATGGGCAATTATCTGCCTTATCCGACAGCCAACTTGGAGTGATTGCTGCCCAATATGGCATCAAGATAAATCCTTCAAACCGCATGCAAACACTATCCCTTTTAGGGTCTAATCAATCTATTTCAGCTTGGAGTCAGTCTTTCTCCATAGGCGATGTGGCTGCTGCTGCCGCTGCTGCGGGTACTGTTGGGGTTGCAACTCAAATTAATAATTCAAAAGAAGAATTACAACAAAAAGCAACACAAAATGCACGAAGTGCGATTGCAAATGCTTCCTCATCAGTTGTAGACACAATTGAACGAAAGACCTCTGAAAACCCCATGGTCGACATGATAAGGAAAAATTTCGGACAATCACTAATTCAAGCTGGATATTCGATTCCACAACTAACACAAATGCTCGATACAGATGCTGATGGGATCATTACAGAATCAGAAATAATGCTCTTAATTAACAAAATGACTGGAACACCCCCTCCTCCTTGGGTCGTCACCACAATCTTTGAGATATTAGATGCAAATCAAGATGGTGAGGTCACCGTTGAAGAATGGTGGGCCTTCTTAGAAGAAATGGGCTTCGAAAATAACGTAGTTACACCAGAACCATCCCCGCAGGAGACCCCTGCCGTTACAGTAGTAGAAGAAGAACTTGATATTGATGAGGTTTTTGAAGAAATTGACATCGTAGAGGAAGAAATACCTCCGCAGCAAGTCGTTGAAAGTCCAATTCCTATTGCTGAAACTATGAATGTTGAAGAGTCTTCAAGCGTAATTTTAGATGAAAATGTAAATACTACTAATGAGAAACTTATCGAAGAATTGTATTCATCGCGATTATCATCTGAAGAAAGAGCAATTATTTCAAGGGCCAAGAGTAACATTTGTACCATTAAGGTTGAAAGAATTGAAAGAACTTTGATGGTAACCGACCACTATCGTGGAGGACATTCGATTGTAGGAATACTTGATGGCGGACCATACAAGGTTTCGATAATGCTTCCTAAGAGCGAAAATGATGTAGTCACGAAGTTCCAGAAAGAAGAAATCGTTGTGGTGGATGCGAAAATAGTTTCTTGGTCAAGCGGTTTAAAAATAGCAAAGTTTGCTGGAACCGATGCAAGAAATGCTTGAATCAAAGTAATGCACGAGCGATCACAATACGCTGTACTTCTTGTGTTCCTTCATATATTTGAGTTATTTTAGCATCTCTAAAGAATCTTTCAACTGGGAATTCTTTGGTATATCCATATCCACCTAAGACTTGAATCGCTCTCTCACTAACCCACATTGCTGTATCACCTGCGAATAGTTTTGCCATGCTCGCTTCCTTAGAATGTCTTGGCCCACCATTTTCGTAATGCTGTTGTTTAGCCCAACTTGCTTTGTATACCAATAATCGTGAAGCCTCTATCCTGGTAGCCATATCTGACAAATATGCCATTATCATTTGATGGTGGGCAATTGGTTTACCAAATGCTTCTCTTTCATGAGCATATTTTAGTGCGGATTCGAATGCTCCCTGAGAAATACCTAATGCTTGTGCTGCAATACCAATTCTGCTATTGTCTAATGCGTTCATGGCAATAGGAAAGCCATTTCCTACCTGCTTGATCACATTTTCAATAGGAACTTTGCAATCCTGCAAAATCAGAGTGCAAGTATCCGAACTTCTAATGCCTAACTTGTCCTCCTTCTTTCCAACGGAAAAACCTTCAAAACCTGACTCCACGATGAATGCAGTAGTTCCACCGTGCCTCTTTACGCCGTAATCAGGATGGTCAACATCTTTTGCAAACAATACAATTATTTTTGCTTGAGCTCCATTTGTAACCCACATCTTCTCACCGTTGAGAATCCAATGGCTTCCATCATCGGATATCTTTGCCTTACAAGTCATTGCAGCCGCATCGGTGCCAGCACCGGCTTCGCTCAATGAATATGCTCCAACTTCGCCTTCAGCCAAGCGTGGCAAATATTTCTGCTTCTGTTGTTCATTACCATGTAATGCAATGGTTTTACAGCATAATCCTACATGAACACAGTACATTACAGCAAAGGAAGGATCGACTCTAGCCAATTCTTCAATTATTATTGATTCTGATACATCGTCAACAGGTGAACCCCCATATTCCTCTGGAACAGTTACCCCTTGGAGGCCGTATTCTAGGAATTGTTCCCACTCTTCGCTCGGAGCGACTTGGTTTTGGTCTCGGTGACTAACCGTGGGCGCCAGTACAGTCTCTGCAAAGTCGCGAACTAAGTCCCTAATCATCTCCTGTTCATCGGTTTGTGCGAAATCCATGACCCTACCCGTCAATGCCAAAGGGCCCGCTTTCTTAATCCGTTTGCACGATTAATTAGAAATGCGAATCATCCATGTGTTGATATATGAGAATTTGTGCGGCGTTTTAAGGGGAATTGCAGAATGGATGACGATATTGTTGAATTTAGCATTGCGCATAATAGAAAATACTCTACTAACCACCTTTGGTATCAAGAGAAAGACGACAGACTGATGATTGGTGTCAGTGAATATTTAGCTGTTGAACACGGTGAAGTGTTGCGAGTAGTATTACCACAAACCGGATTGGAAGTAGAAGAGTTTGGAGCAGATATGTTCTCAATTTGGACCACTGATGAAAAACTTTCATTCCCATCACCGTTCTCTGGACAAATCGCCGAAGTAAATGGTGAAGTAGAAATCAATCCAGATATTGTTAACGAATCTGCATATGACCAAGGTTGGATTATCCTACTCGATCCTCACGAGATTGATTTAGAAACACTCTTAGAACCAGACGAATACATAGAATATATTTCTGAACTTTGAGACAAAGGTGATACCCTACCAACGGTGGGCATCCAATATGGCGGATGCAATGCAACGACTCCGAAGCAGTTTGCAGAATGCACCAGTTATTTGGAAAGGCGATTACCCATATTTCATTCACCCACTAACAGATGGAGTTCCTAGATTGGAATCTGAAGTCCTATCCGCAGTTACAGATTTGTGCTTAGAAGCAATAGATTGGAATAATGTGGATTTGATTCTTGGAATTGAGGCGATGGGTTTGCCCCTTACCGCTCCATTGAGTATCCGTTCAGGAAAACCATTAGTGGTAGTAAGGAAAAGGCCATATGGTCTTGAAGGAGAAATAGTAATAGATCAATCAACTGGATATTCAAAGGGTGAAATGTTCCTAAATGATGTCAGGGCTGGTGAGAAAGTTGTTATTGTCGATGATGTTTTATCAACTGGAGGGACTATCCGCGCGATTATCAAAGGAATTGAAAAAACTGGTGCTGAAATAATGCATATCATAACTGTTGTAGAAAAGGGACCAGGTCTAAAATCACTTCAAAATGATTATCCAGGCATCAAAATTGAATCTTTAGTTAGTCTTGAAATGGACGGAGCAAATATTGTTATTCTTGATTGAATGAACCGTTTCAAAAAGCATGGTTTGATGAGGGGGGTTATTGCCCCAGCAAATAGGGGAACCTCATGGACTTAGACCGTCACGATTTCGAACTCACAGAGTTGATGGAAAGAATTCGCTCCAGTGACCACCGATTAATTGCTCTTCAACTTCCAGAAGGATTGAAAATACAAGCCCTAGAAATGATGGATGAAATTGAAACTGAAACAAGTGCAAAGGTAGTACTTGCAGCAGACCCATGTTACGGTGCCTGTGACCTTGTTCATGACAAGATGAAGATGATGGGTGTTGAATTGGTAGCGCATATGGGACATAGCCAAATGAATATCGAATCGGGTATGCCGACACAATTTATTGATGTAACCTATGATGGCGATCCTGAATTAACTCCAGTGATACCTTTCCTAGAAAATCACCGAGCAATGGCAAAGAAGCGTCTTTTAGACCAAGAAAAGCCTGTTGAACTCAGTACAGAAGATGCTCAAGAGAAGTTTTTGGATGCAGTTGGCCGTCTATCACCTCTCACCGATACAAAATTGGGATTAGTTGGTTCAATTCAACACCTGCACTTATTGCCGGATTTCCATGACCGTTTAGAGAAAGCTGGATATGATGTTACAATTCCATTAGGTGGAGCGCGTTTATCCTTCCCAGGACAAGTTCTAGGATGTAATTATTCAGGTGACCAAGATGATATTGGGCATTACTTATTCCTAGGCAGTGGGGATTTTCATCCGATCGGATTAGTATTACACACTGGAAAACCACTTGCAATGCTAGATCCATATAGTGGAGATGCAAAAGAGATGTCTCTTGAAAGAATTGAAAGGATACTAAGGCAACGTTTTGGACTCATTATGGCCTGTGATAACGCACAGAGTTTTGGAATTCTCATAGGAGAAAAACCTGGCCAAATGCGTCGTACTCTTGCCTTAAGAATGAAAAGAATGCTAGAGAAGCATGGTAAGAAAGGTTACTTATTGGCATTGGAACATATCGGTCCAGAACTGATAGACTTCTATCCAGTTGATGCATTTGTTAATACCGCATGCCCAAGAATCGCCATAGATGATGCGGTACGCTATAGGAAACCATTGCTAACTCCGTTTGAGTTAGAGGTTGCACTTGGTGAAAAACAATGGGAACTCGGTTACCAATTTGATGAAATTCCTTGATTTGAAAATAATAGAATTCAAAATAATTTGCTTTTTCCTTGCTTCAACTGCCCCTATGTTCAATAACGGTTGACGAGAGCCTTCCCTTGTTATGAGTAACTACCTTGACCGAATTGGAGCGGGTTTCGTCCTAGCCAATCCAGAAGGTCTAGATTTTGATTACATGCCAGATGAATTAGTTGGTAGAGATGACATTCAGAAGCAATTAGCAAGTAAATTTTCAACCTTATCACACCCTGATGGAGCTGGGCGTGCAGTTATTACTGGCCCAGTGGGCTGTGGTAAAACAGTTTTAGCAGGAACATTTTGTAGAGATATTCAGCGGCATTTGGCAAATAAAAGGCAAATAAAATCTGTTCAAATAAATTGCCGAAATGCATCTACCAGTATGCGAGTAGTCCAGCGAATCCTTCACAAATTAGACCCCGGCCACCCTGATAGGGGTCTTTCAATGGGAGAATTATTGATTAGCTTACGGAAATTAGTCCGAAGAGATTCTGCACACTTAATCATTGTATTAGATGAAGTTGACCATATGTTGAGACGTTCTGGTGACGACCTTCTTTACCAACTTCTAAGAATTGATGAGGATCAATCTGGAAAGGGTACATTATCTTTGATTATAATCAGCCAAGAGCAGGTTCTAGACCTATTAGAAACCGCTGTAATATCGAGAATGGGTAGTACAAATCATATCATGATCCCACCATATACAGTTGATGGAATTGAACAGATTGTCAACCAGCGAGCTGAATACTCCCTAGTTGGTGGAACATTTTCTCCTAATATCATCCGAATAATCGCAGAAAAGGCTGGCCCAAGTGGCGATGCTAGAAGAGGAATTGAACTACTTTCTGCAGCTGTAGAACGTTGTGAATTTAGACAGGATGCGCAAAGTGCAAGAGAGATATTGGTCGAGGATATTCATGAGCCAAACGATGGTGTAGCATTGAAAATCAGAGTCGAGTTAGAAGTTGTTGATGACCTTTCGGCTCACCAAATGTTGGTTCTCCTAGCATTGTGCAGGAGATTGAAAACTGAAGAGACTATGTCTATGGGTGATGTCGAATCTCTCTATGCTGTAGTCTGCGAAGAATATGAACAGAAACAAAAGAGTCACACAACGATTTGGAAATATATAAAGTACCTAGAACAGCAGCAGTTGATTGATTCTAAGGTCTCAAACGTTAGCGGTGGAAGAGGTAGGACAACTCATTTGAGTATGCCATATCACCTGCCAGCAGACCTCTCAAGTCGCCTTGAATTGCTACTTCCTAAGCGACTACGAAGCTAAATGCACTGCTATGCCTATGCGGTTAGCCTAAATATGGGTCTCTTGTCGGCGAGTTATTCTAAGTGGTGTGAATATGGCAGTTGGACAACAAGGAGAATTCGTCGCCGTGGTTAATGATACAGATCCTGATAATAATGGCAGGTCTTATTCATTGAAGATTAGTGGAAATAATCATGCTCAATTATTGGGTAGAAAAATTGGAGATACCATTGACGGTATTTTCGTTGGAGAGGGAGAAAAAACTCTTTCTGGTTTCAAGTTGCAAATCACTGGTGGTTCAGATAAAACTGGAACTCCTCTTCGCCGTGACCTTGAAGGCGGTTCCCGCCAATCAATTCTGGTCACTGCATCTACTGGATTCAAGGGACACTCTCTAGTATTCAAGAGCAAGGGTGGAGAAAAGAAGCGTTTCCGCTACAAGTTAGACGGACTACGCAAGCGTAGAAACTTCCGTGGTAACACTATCACCCAAGACACTCGTCAAATCAATTTGAAAGTAACTGAAGCTGGCAATAAGAGCCTTGCTGACATAACTTCTTCTGGAAGCGAAGAAGCATCGGAGTGAAACCCGAGAGGGATTTCGTAAATTGAGGAGTAGGGAAGAATGGCAAGAACGCTTCCTTCTCAACCTGAAATCAACATTGGTCTTGTAGGTCACGTTGACCATGGAAAAACAACTCTAACCCAAGCTCTTTCCGGAGTTTGGACCGATACCCATTCAGAAGAAAGAAAACGCGGTATTTCAATAAAATTAGGATATGCTGATACGGCATTCTACAAAACCAAAAAAGGGCAATACTACGCAACAGGTCGAAGACCTGATGGCGGTGATGATATTGATAATGAACTGCAAAGAGTTGTTTCCTTCGTAGATGCACCTGGTCACGAGACTTTGATGGCAATAATGATCACTGGAGCATCTATTATGGATGGAGCAATGCTGATGGTTGCTGCTAATGAGACATGTCCGCAACCTCAAACCAGAGAACATCTAATGGCTTTGGAAATTGCAGGAATTGAAAATATTGTTATTGTTCAAAATAAAATAGATTTAGTCAGTAAAGAGCGTGCTTTGGAGTCTTACCAAGAGGTTAAATCCTTTTTGAAAGGTACAATTGCAGAAAACGCCCCTGTAATTCCTGTTTCAGCCCATCATGATGTCAATCTTGATATCCTAATCGATGCTATTGAACAAACAATTCCAACCCCTGACCGTTCAAAGGACAAGCGTTCTATCATGCATGTAGCACGCTCTTTTGACATCAACCGACCTGGAACACGCCCAAGTAAACTACGAGGCGGAGTTATTGGAGGAAGTATTGTCGAAGGTGAATTCAATGATGGTGATGAAGTCATCATAGGACCTGGCCGTAAAATTGAGAAGGGTAACAAATCTACATGGGAACCTATTGAAGCGGTTATTAGCAGTATGCAAGGTGGTGGATTGAATTTGAAAAAGATGCACGCTGGCGGCCTGTGTGGTATGGCAACTAAACTAGATCCGAGTATCACAACCGCTGATAATTTGAGTGGACAAGTCGTTGCCAAGAAGGGAGATTTACCTGAAGTACGCTCAAGAATTGAGATTTCTGTAAATCTAATGAATAATATGGTGGCTGGAGAGGGTGAAAAACCTGAGAAGATACAGCCACTACGCAATAACGAAATGTTGATGCTAAATGTCGCTACTGCAACATCGGTTGGAGTCACTAAGAATGCTGAGAAAACACGTACTGGTCTTGAATTAAGACTTCCAATTTGTGCTGATGTAGGTCAAAGAGTTTCTTTGTCCCGCCGTGTCGGTTCACGCTGGAGACTAATTGGCTACGGAACTATACAATAACCGTGCCAACAAACGCACATTTCATCAAAGATTGCTGTTCAGCAGTGAAATGTGCAGAGAATAATTGTTGATGCTTGCGGCTGGGTTGCTGTGATTGATGCTGGTATCAATATTGATGGTGCATTGATGCATTTAGTAGGTCCAAGCCAACTTCTATTATTGCCAGATGTTGATAAGGAATTAGACAAGGTTAATTCCCAACGATCTAAGAAAAAGTCACTATTACTGCCATTATTGAAGGCAAAAACGATACTGATCGAGGCACCTGAAGGTTCTGGAAACCATCCTGATGACCAAATATTCTTATTCGCAAAAAATGAAGGTATTCCTGTTTTAACCGTTGATAGAGAATTGAAACGCCGACTTTTTGAAGCAGGTATTTCTGTAATAGAAGTTGCAAAAAATAAGAGATTGAGTATGATTTAGACTATGAAACTCTTGTTTCAGAGATTACAATGTTTGCAGATTTAGCCCAAAAAGAAGATTTTATTCTAAGGCAGAGTGAATAAGACATCATCGTCATGTCCATCTAATAATCTCAATTTTACAGCTGCGTCTATCCAAGCATGAGCATAATTTATTGCTCCAAAGGCCCTTACTCTATCTCCAATCTTCAAAAAATGATGAGCATCAGAGGAATAATCGTCCGCCATCCTCATCATTATCGCTAATTGTGCGGATTGATCACTTCCTTCTGGATGGAGGGGTGTTGCTTTTTTTCTTGCTCTTTTTGTAATATCAAGATAGTGCAATACCCTTTCTTCTGTTAGTTCAATAAGTTCATCACTCATTCCCCACCCTCCTTTTGCCTTTGTAATAGACGGCGGACATCTTCTTTACGTCCTAGAGCACCATACAATTCCACTGCTATCGATAATTTCCCTTCATCTTCTGCAGTTTGAGCTCGGATGAATAAGTCCTTTCTTTCATCCCAATTTCTTGCCATTGCAGCCTCTGCTGCAGCCTCAAATCGTCCTTTTCGTTCAGACTGTGCTAGATGTGGTGCAGACCATTTACGAATTAACCCTGAACGTGTTGCTGTGATCATTGAATCTGGTGTAAGACCAACGAGTAAGTCTCCTAAGTCCATAGACTCACCAAGGGTTTCAACATCTTCTTCCAATGTCCTCGATATGTGATAGAGACGCCCTTCAATACCCAATACCCACCAGCCATCAGCACTGTTTATCCCTTCCATGGCTTCAATCGAGTCTTGTTCAAGTCGGATCAAATCATCCCATCCGAATGGATGAGGGATACCTTGCCACAAACTACCATCACTAGATTGTAAAATGATTCTGCCATTTACTAATTCGCTTGACCAACTCCAAATTCTGTCCTCAAGACACCTTTTCTTGTCAGAACCGGTCAATCTACCGCACCAGATCCTTCCATCACTTGCCTGCCACATCAAATGCTCTCTATCCAGCCAGCCAAGTAATCTCCTGACCATTCCACTGTCCATACGACGAATTCCTCTCCCCTCCTGTGAGAAAAGATGCATGTTTCCATCTCTACCAGATAAGACCCAACCACCACCAGGTCTCGCTTTTATTCCAGTAAAGCCTCCAGGGCTACTTCTTCCTTCGTGGAGTAATGAACCATCCCTCGTCGACATAACATAGAATCCATGTGCTGCTAATACTCCAAGAAGACCTTGTCCACTATCAATTGCATGTACTTTGAATGGCATGTCAACAGACCATCTTTCACTGCCATCATGTTCATAGAAAGATAAATTCAAGCCGCTACTAACAACTAATCCACCTTCGCTTGCTGCTATGGTCGAAATAATGCTCGGTGTTTGTTTGGACCAAGTGATTTGCCAAGCCATTAGAACTCACCCCCCATCATATTCCATGCAGTCAATTGGGCTCTTGCTGATTGAGTTAATGTGAACAGTCGACTTTTTCCAACTTTACGAGCATTTAGAACTCCGCCCTTATGTAAGCGATTACTTATTTGTGACAGTCTAGCCCTTTTTATGTTTAATTCTTGTAATAATTCTTGATCTGATGGAGAATATTTTCTTTCATTTGCTGTTGCAACAACAACTGCCTCATGAGGTGATAAATTAGATAATACGCTCGTGTTTAATGGGTGATCGATTCTTTCTCCCTCTTTTGGTTTCCTCAAGCTTGTAAGTGCATCTATCAATCTCCTTCGATCGATTGTGCCATCTTGCTTTTGCGGTGCTAGCAAAGCGGTTTGAAGTGCATTGACTAGATTTGAGAATGTTCTCATATCGCCTTTAGAAACAAATTCAGAATCTAATTCCAAGTCTTCCGTACCTTGGTAACTAGTTTCGGCTTCTATCGGAGTACCTACGTCGTCATCCATGTAACCTGTTTCGTCATGTATCATCGCAGTACCATCTCCTTCCAATTCCTCATCACTTGATTCATCGATTAGATTAGAATCTTTGGCCACCCACAATTCAGCCCCTTTTACAGATTCTGATTGTTCATAATCATCCGGGTTTTCAGGAGATTTGTCAGGTGCTTCTCTCATTCTTCCGACCAATGAGCCAAACATTCCTGCCATTTCCACTGGTATTGGCTTAGTTGTTTCATTATTGATCTCATCACTGTCATAAACATCAAATGGTGTTTTCTTTAGAGGAGCGTCGTTATCCTTTGAACTGCCTAAATCATCTAAATCTAAATCAAATCCAGAAAGTGAGCCACCTGGGCCATGTATTTCTTGGAAATTATCATCTTGGGTTGTTTCGGAGCTCAGTTCATCGTTTTGTTGTCTAGATTGCCAAGGGGTAGAAGCATCCATGGTCTCTACACTGCTATCTTCTGAAGAATCTATTAATTTTTCAACCGATTCAACGTATTCATCTCCTAGTTCATCCATTAATCCGCCAAAAATATCAGTTTGACCATTATCTGCCGTAGAAGCGTCTAATTTGGCATCATTGTTATTTTCTTCAATACTTGCCTCTGGAACCAAATCATTGGTAGATAGGTCATGCTTAGAGGTGAAAATACCTGTTGTAGATGCTTCTGGTTGTTGTGTAGGCAATATCGCACTCGTATCGAATCCCTTTCTGTCATGTGAAATGTGATTAATGTTATTCTGAGCACCTTGGTTTTGAGCCATACGGTTGTTGTCTACAGCATCCCTCATCACCCTAATAATAGAGGCAGGAAGGCCGTCAGTTATGGCCAATAGGTGCTCAGCATCCTCTTTTGGAAATGCGTACTGAGTGCTACAAGCCGAACTTATTCTCAGATTAACAAGCTCTTGAATCGACTCAACACTTAGCGGATTCAGCGTGTTTACCATGTCAAACCTCTTCAATACCGCTTCTGGTAAATGCGCTTTTTGTTTATGATCTAACACCACTACCATCAAAACCTGTAACCGTTCAATTACTGGTAAAGTATCTCTCAGTGCCACATTTAGAACTGCAGAATCAACCGTAGGAACATCGATTACCACCAATGGCAGTTTACCAGTGAAAGATTTACTCGTTTCAACCATTTCAGAAACGATCGCCGTATAGTGCGAAGGAATATTTGGGCCAACTAACTCCAAATATAATGATTCCAGCAAACTTTTAGCGGGAGCAGATGCATGAATATGGTCTAAGTGTAGCGAAAGTGGTGCCTCCTTTCCTAAACACCTCAACAATGAAGTACGCCCAGAACCGACACTACCAACCATCAAAATACGTCTAGTTGAGCAGAAATGGATGTGTTGAGCTAGGCTGTCAAATACCTCATTACGACCCACTAAGAGGCTTTTTTGGCCTTCCTCTAGGGGTGATGTAGAAAATGGGTTCTGGAATAATAGAGGAAGTTCAATCTCTTTACCTTCTATCCGCATACTCCGAGCAATTCGAAGTGGGTATTTATTGTTTGACCTAATCAATAGGTCCCGCAGACGTGTTAGCACATGTTAATCAAATCACCATAGCACTAATTTTGGATGAAAAAAGCCTGATTAACGCAACATTAACGCATAGTTAACGCGTTAGGTGAAGCGTTAAACGCGTTAATGAATGGCAGAACCGAGAAATACGAAAACAACACATCTAGGCCTAATCAAGCGATGTCTTGATGTGATTGAGATTAGTGGCTAAGCACAGAGGAAGCAATATGTCTGTTGAAAATAGTCGCCTCAGTGGTTTTTTCCGCCTATCTGTAGCCGAACGTAGGCAAATCGTTGCCGAAGCGGCAAACCTAAGCCAAGAGCAAACCGATGCACTGGCAGCCCATGGAGAGTTATCTGAAGATGCTGCTAACAATATGATCGAGAATGTGATTGGAACTATGTCCTTGCCCGTTGGAGTGGCAACAAACTTTGTTATCGATGGAAAACACTACCTAATACCATTCTGTTTGGAGGAGTCAAGTGTTGTTGCTGCAGCATCCAATATGGCTAAGCGTTGCCTTTCTAGAGGTGGTTTCCGCACAAATAATGACGGCCCAATGATGATTGGGCAATTACAGATCCTAGATTTAACTGATATTCCATCTGCGATTTCAATGATTGAAGATTCCAAGGATCAATTAATGAAAATATGTAACGACAGGCCAAGTACGATGATCAAACTAGGTGGTGGATGTAAAGAAATCGAATTGCGAGTGATTGAAAGTCTATCTGGACCAATGCTAATATTACACATTTTAGTCGATACAAGGGATGCTATGGGCGCAAATGCAGTCAATACAATGGCCGAACTTATTGCCCCAGAAGTTGAAAGGCTAACCGGTGGAAGAGTCCACTTGAAGATACTATCCAACCTTGCAGCACATCGTTTAGCAAGAGTTGACGCTACCTTTACTGCTGAAGAGTTATCGGATGATGGAACTCGAGAAAATGGATTACAGATCATTACAGGTATATTGGAAGCATATCATTTCGCCATTGCAGACCCATTTAGGGCCGTCACACACAACAAAGGAGTGATGAATGCTATCAGTAGCGTTTCTGTAGCCTGTGGGCAGGATTGGAGAGCAATAGAAGCAGGATGCCATGCTTGGGCATCACATCAAGCAGGAATATACTCATCGATGACACAATGGGTACAGGACGATAATGGCGACCTTGTGGGCTCTATTGAGACTCCAATGGCCGTAGGAATTGTAGGGGGAGCTAGTAAGGTGCACCCTGTTGCCAGGGCTAATTTGGCTATTCTCGGAGTCGATTCCGCTCAAGAATTAGCTGGCGTCATCGCAGCATCTGGATTGGCACAGAATCTAGGAGCTCTAAGAGCACTATCAACTAGCGGAATTCAGGCTGGTCATATGAAACTACATTCTCGCAATATGGCGGTTAGTGCAGGCGCTTCAGATGATGAAGTTGGAATCATAGCACAGAGATTACAGGCTTTCAAAGGTCCAAAAACTCAAACTAAAGTACAAGAGTTACTCGAGCAACTAAGAAATGAATAATTTTATTCTTCTTGTTCTACAATGGGTAGAGTCGATTGTACTGTCAAGTCTATGTCCTCTTCTTCCAGCAGTGCTTCAGCACCGACCATTCCATCTAGCATCCCAGATGATTGAACCTGTTCCCTAAACCACGCCTTAACCTTCTTTCTTTCAGTAAATGGACAACCAAATGATTCCGAAAATCTTCGAGTGGTAATCAATCTACGAGTATTTCCATCTTTTCTCCGGTCAACCATTCCCAATTGCGCTAATTCTCGGACGTAATCATATGCTTTTTGCCCTAATAACTCAACTAATCTTGATTGGGCCATCGGCTGGTGGTATGCGATTAGAGCTGCAGCTTTGAGCAACTTTTGAGGAATTTCAGTTCTTGCTTCTTTAGGCAGGTGATCTGCAATTTGCGGTTTGACTTCAATCGCCCAACGGTTACCAATTTCTGCAATTTGTAGAGCGCCGCCTCTGCGGCGCTTCAAGGTGGCTCTAAGTGAATTAAGAGAATCTATCATCTCTTCTTCATCATACCCTAATGATTCCGATAACTCTGAAATCGCCATGGAACGTCCTGCTCCAAACAATGTTGCTTCGAGTAATGATTCTAATGGTAACTCACTCATGTAAATAACTCCTTACTCCACTAACCACTCATGGTTATCTAATGATTCCTCAAGATTATCTGGATTGTTTTTATTTAACTCAACATCATTTTCTTGAGTCGTAATATGTTGTACTTGTTCTGGCCCCAATACAATCTCAACTGCTTCTTCTACTTGCAATAATTCTGCAGCCTTTTTCAAAGATCTTTCTTCCTTCAGCTTCGCCTTTTTAGCCCTATCAACCAAGTTGTCAGCATGGCGTTGCGAACCTGTAACTTGTTCTTGGATACGAATAGACTCTTGTTCCTGCTCCGATTTTATCATTTCGATTATCTCAGCAAAATCGTTATTTGGCCTTAAGTCTTCAAGATAGATTACTCCATCAGGGACAGTATCTTGGTAAATGCTAGCAATTCCACGGTGTGTCAGGAATAAACCAGCAATAAAGGAAGAGACCTTTGCTTCATCTTGATATCCTTCAGGTACTGAACCATATGTTTGCTCCAGTATTAGTTTCAATTCCCCCATCACATCAGCAACTGGCACATTATTGGAACCTGCTTTGAGGCATGTTTGCCTCAATGCCCGCCAACAGCGCTCGATATCCCCCTCCAGGTCTTCATTGTGCATTCTGCCACCAATATTGGATAAGTATTCAGATAATTCTTTTTCGTGAGCAATCCTATTAATCTCTCTCAATTTCAATTCTTCTGCATCATCTGCAGCATCCTTGAATGCAGATAACAATTCACCAAGAGTCACTGGTCGCCCTTCTGCCCTACGAACTCTCTCACCAAATAGTGAAGGCAAAACGGAGTCTGCATCGCCTTCTAGGATAGTATTTGTAAAGAAAAATGCTTCATCATCGTATTCTGCTTCCCAGCCGAATTCCATTTCATCATCCCAATCATCTTCTTCATCAGCGCGTTGAACTCTTTCAAACAATATTGCTGCTTGGTGATTCAACACTTCCCACGAAAGACGGATTAATCGTCCACAGGCAGGTAAATCTAATCCGGATGCTTGTGATTTTACCCTTGTAGTAAATACTTTCAGGAATGCCGATAAATCGATATTCCAGGCATCTAAACCCTCTTCTCTTACCAATGATAGAACTAATGCTACAGAACGATCGAAAGGGTCTTCAAGGCTTTGATGTTCAGCTTCTTCAGTTTTTGCGATATCGATAATACGGTCACTAAAAGACTGAGCTTCATCACTTTCTTCACCAGACTCTAGTAACTGATCGATGATATCCTGCCTGAGGAACCATTTATCCAAAACAGCCTGGTGTTCCGCCATTATTCTCACTCCAAGGTTTCCTCTTCGCCAACAACTTGTGCTTGTTCAACTTCATCCTCGACATCTTCTTCTGCCAATATTGCCTTGGTGATTTCTACCCTCTCTTCAATGTCTTCAGTCATATCGGCAGTACGTTCGCTCAAAGATGCAAGTGTGCTTGATTCTTCATCGCTCTGTGACATATTATCATTCAAAAGTGACAATATGCCGCCTAATGAACTAGGAGCTTCCAATGAATCAGGTACTAATGGCATCTCAATCAAGGCTGCTGCTGCTTCATCAACACGTGATTGGTTTTGTTCAGATGCTTCATTCGCTTCTTTCCAAGCCTTAGCACCCAATTCCAATGCTCTTTCCTTATCGAAATCAACAATACGACGGCTACATCCATCGCCACCGTGTGTAATCCCGATGTGATGGTCAGCTAAGCGCAATGAAACCTTACGCAGTGTCACCATGATGAATTGAGCTCTCTTTGAACGTTCACTACACATCTTAGCAATTCTTTCAGCATTATACCCGTCAAGATTTTGGTCAACTTCATCAAAGTAGTAGAATGGGCTAGGATCATAGTCCTGTATTGCAAAAATCAAGGCAAGTGCTGCCATTGATTGTTCGCCACCCGATAGTTGGTGGCGTGTAACCTTAGCAGATTTTCCACGTGGTTGTGCCCATAACTCTAGACCGCCCTTGAATGGTTCTTTTGGATTCTCAAGGAATAATTCACCACGACCTCCATCACTTAGAGCATTGTATGCGACCTTGAAATTCTCATTTACCTTTTCAAGGACATTTAACAGGCGTTCCTTTCTTTGCGATTCTAATTGCTCTGTAACATCCAATAAATGCTTACGACGACTCTGTAATGTTTTGAAATCATCTTTCATTTCGTCAAGTCTTTCTTGACAATGGTCATATTGTTCAATTGCAAGCATATTGACCGGACCATAGCCCTCAAGCCGACGCTCAAGTCCTCTAACTTTCTTCTCCGCATCCCCAACGCTAGGTAGAGTAACATCAATTTGTGCTGGTTCAATATCTGAATCTGACATTTCAGACAATAAATCATCCAGAGTTTCTTGCTTTAATGTCAATGAACGACCGATCTCTTCGGCCATTTGAGTACGAGAAGTTGCATCATTTGCTTTCTGAGTCAAATCTGCTCTTAGTGAAGCCCTCTCCTCAACTAATTGAACACGCTCATTCTCCAATCCTTGATTTTCTTCAAGGAATTCAGAACGCTCAATTTCCTTGGCTGTGAGTTCTATAGAATCGGTTGCTATGGCTGCTTGCATTAAGTCTATCTTTTCACTACGAGAGACAATAGCACTTTCAATCGCAGCGATTCTACCATCAAATTCGACAACTCTACTATCAAGTAAATCTCTGTGATCTGAACCACTAGCAAGTGCATCTTGAGCCCGATTCCTCAGCCCCTGAGCCTCTAATCTCTTGACTTCCGCCTTGTGTAATCTCTCCTTGAGATGTGCCGGGCTGGCATTTTCTAGACTTGCTTGTGCCACAGTTCTATCACTTTCAGATTGCTCAAATTGTTTTTGTGCAACATCTAATGCAGCGAGTGTTTGACTCGCCTGGCTTTGCAAAGTACTTAATTTCCTTTCAATCTCAGCAACTGCTCCCAGTGACTTGTTATGATTTGTTCTAGATTGTTTTAGTTCAGCACGCCATTCTTGTTGCTTTGAAGCATGCTCTCCATCGGTGAGTGTATTGATTTTCGCTCTTACTTCGGACTGGACCTTCCTAGCATCTACAAGTGCCCCGTTTACCGTTTCTGACATCAATCTTAGCCGTTCTACTTCCGCTGTTAGTGACTCTACTTCGTTAGCACCTTGCACTCTGCCTCCAAATGAAACTGACATTTTGCGCTTAGAACCACCGATCATTGCACCGCCTGTTTCGGTAATATCACCGCGCAGTGTTACTAATCTCACACCACCCATATTTGCTCGGGCAGTTGACATTGAATCTACAATGAGAGTGTTTCTCAAAGCAAAACGAACTGCGATATCGATTCTAGGATCATAATCAAGTAATTCGTAAGCAAATCCAACAACACCTGGTTTTCTTGCTACCATTACTGCCTTACCAGCCGCTCTAGTATTCGCTAGCCGGTTTAGAGGAAGGAATGTTGCTCTTCCAGCTCTTTTCTCAGAAAGCCATTTGATTGCATTTGCTGCAACTTCATCGTTTTCAACAACAACAGAAGTCATTCCACCACCTATTGCGGCCGATAATGCATCTTCATGAGAACTATCTTTTGGAGCACACAATTCAGCTATTGTTCCGATAATACCGCGTAATTCGCCTCTATCTCTTGCTGCAATTACAGCTGCTGAACCACCTGCTAACCCTTTAGCACCGGTTCGAGATTCCATTTCATTTCTTGCGCTAATTAATTTGCGTTCAGTTTCACGAAGCCGATTCTCAACAAGTTGTGATTCTTCGGCTAATTTTGATTCTGCGTTTTGTGATGCGTGTAATTCGGTTGCGAGTTTCACTCTATCTTTTTCTGGATCTACGCCACCAAATTCTTCGCCCTTAAGTTCAAGTTCCTCAAAGGCCATTCGTGCTTCCTCTGCGGCTTCTTGAGCAGTGGCCAATTGCTCTTCAATCACTTCTGCTTGAGCCGCAGTCCGGTCAACCTCGCTTTGAGCATCCGCCATTGCTTTGCGACAGAGTTCAACCTTCTCGGTAGCTTTTGATAGATTGCGCGATAATTGGGCTGTTGATTCACCAGATGACTCCAGTAGTTTACTTACATCTGCCTCTTCTTGTTCGGCTTCTTGGAATGCTGTTTTTGCACTTTCCAAATCGGTTCTAGCTGATGAAAGGCTTTCTGCAAATGCAGTCAAGGACACTTTTGCTTCCTTTAGACTCTCAAACAACTCTTGTAATTCAAGTTTATCTTCTACGTCTTTTTCTTCAGCATCCCGTATCAAATCTCCATTGGTGGCAATGGTGACTTGGAGATTCTGAATCTGTTGCTGCAACCCATTGGTATCCCCGCCCATTAGGGCATCGATTTCTTTTTGTAATTCACCAATTTGATCCTCTAAGCCAAGGAGGACCTTGCTTCCTTGCCTTACTTCTTCTTTAAGATCATTTGATTCCGCAATATATCTGCTCTGTTCGTTGACTTGGTAAGCGATCTCTGATTTTTGTGACGCATATTTGGCCTGGTAGGAAATAATTCTTGAATCTGTTAGTTCTGTCACCAGATCTCTCACTTTAATTGCAAGGTCTTTCTCTTTCTTCAAATCCTTGAGGCGGCCTTTTTGCTCCTCTTCAAGCATACCGATTCTTTCAATGTATCCTTCAACTTGATTTCTTTGCTTATCCGCCTTTCTTATCTCATCATCATATGAAGTGACACCAGCAACGCCATCTAGCACCTTGCGGCGTTCTTTAGAAGTCATTTTTGCTAGATTGGTCACATCTCCTTGAAGGACGATGTTATATCCATCTGGGCGGGCATTTGCCGCACCTAGAAGGCGGTGGAATGATTTTTGAGTACTCTCAGCCCCGTCTAGAAGATATTGAGTAACCACATTATTTGCTTTGGTCAAACGAACTGTACGAGATAAACGAACTTCTTCTAAATCGATTGGAAGGCGGCGACGCCCGTTAGATAGTTTTGGATTGGCAAATACTAATGTGACCGAACATGAACGTGCTGGTTTGTTGTTTTTACCACCATTGAAAATCAAATCTTTTGAATTCTGAGCCCTAATGACCTTGTTTGAACGAGGTCCTAATACAAATTGAATCGCATCACCGCAATTGGATTTACCTGAACCATTAGGCCCAGTAATCGCTGTGAAACCTCTATCCAAAGGAACTGTTACTTCGCCTTTAAATGATTTAAAATTACAAACTTCAAGTGCTTTAAGATACATCCCTATCCCTCATTGTCGAGAATTTCGCCCCGACCTTAATCTCGTCACCCATCGCGACAGGTCTTAAACAATCGCTTTGTCAACGGAACAGTAGGGCGGTTTTGGATACTAAAGAGAAAAAGCCAAATACAATTTTTACACATACAATAATTGAAATTATTATTTTCTGAAAAGACTCACAGTAAGCCTTTGTTAGCACATTTATTACATCCTGTCCCTGAGCAATATGGACATGTTGCAAAGACCTTAACCCCTAAACTTGACTTTCGCATTGCCAAATCGTAATCAGGCCTCAGCAAATTGGAAATTCTTGACGCAGCAATACTATCGGTACCAACTGCGTTTGTCTGGTGATTGAAAGTGGAACGGAACTTATCGGCAACCACTCTTCTCTTTTCAATTGAAGTCTGGGTTGATTGTTGCGCTTCGGATTCCCAGTATTTCGGACCCCGCAGCAAAAACGCACCCAGTATTGCGATTGCGATTTGCACTACCCAAGGCGATAAATCAATAGGTATCAGTTCTGCTAAACCGGTTGAATTGGTCGGTGTAGGAAGCAATTGTAGCCTGTCAAGAATGGCAAGTGCGAAAAGTACCCCTCCTGCGACCATAGCCATCTTTCTAGATCTAGCCACCCATCCAGCACCCTTAGGTAATTTAAAGCGCCCAGCCAAGACAATCACTAATCCTTCCAGAAGCATGATGAAATCCGCACCTCCCCAATCACCGGTAGTGCCTAGACAATAACTCTGACCACTACTTTCCAAACTATTTGAGATCTCATCAAAAGAGCATTGTGGCTCAGTCATTTTCAACACAGAAATTGTGGAATTGGGAGCTCCATCTATTGCAACTGGTGCAATGATGCCGAGTTGGACATTGCAGATTACAAATGAGATTAGTGCAATACCAAACAGGGTTGCAATCTTCTTCTTCAACCCCGCCATATACCTCTTTATCCACATCTATTTCATAGTGCTATCGCAACCGATGGCGTGAAGAAGTGCAGAGTTGTGGCAATGTTAATGAGGACGAGTGACGCTTCTCAAATCGTCATCATAGGTAGTGGGATAGCGGGATTATTTTGCGCAATTCGTCTTGCAAATGCTGGACACTTTGTCAAAGTAATTACCAAACAGAGACCTATTGATTCATCGACTAATTGGGCTCAAGGAGGCATTGCTGCAATTCTCGACAAAACAGACGGAATTGGTCTTACTTCACACATTGAAGATACTCTGAAAAGTGGAGGAGGACAATGTGACATTTCAGTGGTGAATAGCGTAATTAATGAAGCGAGTGATAGGATACAAGACTTGCTAGACATTGGAGTTGATTTTGAAAAAGATGTTGATGGTGAATTCCATTTGGCCAAGGAAGGTGGGCACTCTAGTAGACGCATTTTACACTCAAAGGATGCTACAGGAAAGGAGATTGAACGAGCCCTTAGTCAAACTGCTGAGCATCATGAGAATATTAAATTAATGCCCAATAATCTAGCGATTGACCTTATTCAGTGCGAACATGGGAATCCTAAAGCAGGAATATCTGGCGTTTGGTGTTTGGATCAAACAACTCAAACTGTGATGACCGTCCATGCTGACACCCTCATCTTAGCAACTGGAGGCTTCGGCCAATTGTGGTCTCAGACAACCAACCCAAGTGTTGCTACAGGCGATGGTTTGGCAATGGCTTTCAGAGCTGGTGCTGCGGTGAAAAATCTCGCATATATTCAATTCCACCCTACGGCATTAGCAGTGAAAAGTGATAGGCCATTCTTAATCACAGAAGCGATGCGTGGAGAAGGTGGCGTGATACTTGATAAAGAGGGATTAAGCAAATGGCAAACTCAGTGCAAAGAGAATGGGAGAATTATATCTCCTGAACCATATTCATTTACTTTGAAATATTCAAAAATGGGATCTATGGCGACACGTGATATTGTTGCTAGAGCGATAGATAGGCAAATGAAAATAACAGGGGATTCTCATGCATTCCTAGTTACTTCGCATCTTGATGAGAATCTCCTTAACTCACATTTTCCAACGATTAGTTCTAGATTGGAAAGGCATGGCTTGAAACTCGGACATGACCCTCTGCCAATTTCTCCTGCTGCTCATTATGCAGTAGGAGGCTTGCCAGTAGACGATATCGGGCGCCCTTTTGTCAAAGAGAGTGGTGAAATCTTTCCACGTTTATTTGCAATTGGTGAAGTAGCATGTACTGGAATGCACGGTGCAAATCGCTTAGCATCTAACAGTTTGCTAGAAGCAGTGGTATATGCTGCAAGGGCAGCCGAACATATTATCTCAAACCCCCCGACTAAACATCAAAATGAACTACCTGATTGGAGAGCGGATGGACTAGACAATCTATCCGAGCACACTCCTGTAGTTCATGATAAGAATGAATTGAGGCAAACTATGACCCAAGAAGTTGGAATCGTAAGACGCTTTAGTAGATTAAATCGGGCTGCGAGGAGACTAGTATTACTAGGGCAAGAAGTTGATAGGTTATGGAGAGAATCAATACCCACTCGTTCAATTGTTGAACTAAGAAATCTAATATTGGTCGGCCAACTTGTTACTGAAGACGCTTTAGCAAGAAAAGAAAACTGTGGACTGCATTTCAATCAAGACCTGGTCAAGGAGTGATCAGTTCAATTATTGAAGCAAGCATATTGTTCAATGGAGTACTGATGCCAAGTTTTTCTCCCCGATTTACTATTTCTCGATTTAAAACTGAAATTTCAGTAGTTGCTCCAGCCTTCACATCTTCGAGCATACTACATGAGTTTGAAGATGTTGAAAGTAATACCTGTCTCAAATTATCTTCTAATTGCTGATCTGTACCGACATCTATCTGTTCTGCCCTAGCAACATTGGCACCTTCTATCATCGTAAATACGGCGTTAGCAAACATTTCTTCCTTTAATAATTCCCCGTTTTCAACACCTGCCATTGCTGCGAGAGGATTGATTGCGATATTTATCAAGACTTTATTCCAAACCAAACTACGACCATCTTCAACAATTTCACAATTAATCCCGCTACTGATGAGACTATCTTTGAAACCATTCAATTTTTTATTCTGTGACGCCACTGTATTTGCAAGATGCAATTGTCCTCTACCAGCCCAGCGAACCGTTGAAGGTGTTGCGATATTCGCTCCATGAGTTGTAGAAGCATATACGACTCTATGCATACCCAATTCATGGCAAAGTTTCTCAACATTGCCCAACCCATTGGTAATAGCGAATGCAATGCCATCTGTTTTGAGTAATTTAGCGGCCAAGTTACACAGATTATCAAGCGAACTGGATTTCCCTGCAATTATTACAACATCTGCACTACCATCAAAATGACCAGGGATACCAACCTCATCGAAAGTCAACTCAAATCTTTGATTCTCTACAGAAAATAATTCTTCACCGGTTACAGTGATTCCATCTTTTGCAATCATAGCCATATGTTCGCCGCGACCGTGGAGATGAATCTCATGCTCAGTGCGCGACAAAAGAGCTGCGAATAATGTCCCGATGGAACCTACACCTAAAACAGAAATTCTCATATTCAAACCTCAAATA
>JAOMOG010000015.1 GCA_028353405.1 Candidatus Poseidoniaceae archaeon
TATACATGTCGATACTCGTCGGTGATACGCTCTACTTCGATGCGCAGTACAGAAGCGGCGACATGGAACTGTGGGCTCATCAACCAGGTGAAATCACCTCACTGAGCAGCGGCTCAGGTAGCGGCTCAAGCGGCGGCATGACCAACCTCACCAATGCAACAAGTTGTGTTGCTTCTCCAAGTCTACCAAACGGCTTGAACATCGACAGCAGTACGTGCACCATCAGTGGTACACCAATAGTCACGACAAGCAATGCAACCTACACGGTCACAGCCAACATCAGCAATACAACATTCCAGACGACCGTATGGCTCTCCACCTCACCGTTCGCAACCATCACCTCAACGGTGGAAGGTGCGCATCTCAATCTTGGTGAAGCTATGGGCCCGATCACGCTCAACTACACTTCACAAGCGGGTAACGGAACCCTGTACAACGGCAACGGTACTGCTTGGATGGTCAAGGACATCTACAGCGGAGCTGCCGAAGGTAGTCCCTATTTCCTCACAGCCGTTGGCAACATTCTCTATTTCCGAGCCATAGACGGAACCAACGGATACGAATTGTGGAAGAGCGATGGAACTGCCTCAGGCACGGTGCTGGTCAAGGATATCAACAGCGGAAGTGACAGCGGTTGGCCTAACCACCTCACAGCTGTTGGCAACACCCTTTATTTCGAAGCCACCGATGGAACCAACGGATACGAATTGTGGAAGAGCGATGGAACAGCCGCAGGCACGGTAATGGTTAAGGACATCAACAGCGGAAGTGGCAGCAGTGATCCCACCCACCTCACAGCCGTTGGCAACACCCTCTATTTCGCAGCCAACGACGGAACCAACGGATGGGAATTGTGGAAGAGCGACGGAACAGCCTCAGGCACGGTGATGGTCAAGGACATCAACAGCGGAAGTGTTCAAATTGTTCCCTCCTACCTCACAGCCGTTGGCAACACCCTCTATTTCTCAGCCACCGACGGAACCAACGGAACCGAATTGTGGAAGAGCGATGGAACAGCCGCAGGCACGGTGATGATCAAGGACATCAACAGCGGAAGTAGCAGCAGTTCTCCCAGTTATCTCACAGCCTTTGGCAACACCCTCTATTTCGCAGCCAGCGACGGAACCAATGGAACCGAATTGTGGAAGAGCGATGGAACAGCCTCAGGCACGGTGATGATGGACATCAACAGCGGAAGTGGCAACAGTTATCCTAACTATTTCAAAGCCATTGGCAACACCCTCTATTTCAAAGCCACCGACGGAACCCTCCTCAACATGTTGTGGAAGAGCGATGGAACAGCCAATGGCACAATGATGGTCGGCTCCAGCGGATCTCTCCCCCTTATTGATTCTAATTCCTACCTCACAGCCGTCGGCAACACCCTCTATTTCCGAGCCAACGACGGAACCAACGGATGGGAATTGTGGAAGAGCGATGGAACAGCCAACGGCACAATGATGGTCAAGGACATCCGCAGTGGAAGTGACAGCAGTTCTCCCCAATACCTCACAGCCGTTGGCAACACCGTTTATTTCTCAGCCCACGGCGGATCGGGAGTAGGTACTGAATTGTTCAAGAGCGATGGAACAGCCAATGGTACGGTGATGGTCCAGGAGATCAGCAGTGGAAGTAGTAGCGATCCTAGTGAACTCATAACCGTTGACAATATCCTCTATTTCCGAGCCACCGACATACCCAACCAACCTAACGTGGGATCTGGAAAGGAATTGTGGGCTTTAGACCCTGCCAACATCACCCTCAACACCCCACCACCCGTTTCATGGGAAACCGACCCTGCATTACCTGCAGGAATGAGTATCTCGAACGGCGTCATCAGTGGAACACCTTCGGTTTATGCCAACAATCAGACCTACACAGTTTATGCTAATCAGAGCAATTATTCAACAACGCACCAGTTGTACTTCAGCGTGGATACGGACAACGCACACACGGTCGTTGAGAACCAAGCCATCGATGCCATTGGCTTCCACCCTCCGTTCAACAACGGTACCACTACGTGGACGGCTTCGGCAAACTTGCCAGCAAATCTCTTGATTGATTCTTCAACGGGTGAAATTACTGGAACGGTCATCAGCACGTTTGCAAATGCGACCATTACGGTAACAGCAACTCATAATGGCAGCGCAGTCGAGACATTCACGTTCAATCTGCAGAGTCTTGCTGATTACGACGGCGATGGACTTGCCAACGATCTGCCAGCAGATTACGATGCAGCCGACCAACCAACGCCAGGTCTTGTTGCTGACGATGATGACGACGCTGACGGCTTGGCCGATTCTGTCGAGACTGACACTGGAACCTACATTGATGCAACAAATACGGGTACTGACCCATTGAATCCAGACACCGACGGTGACGGGATTTGTGACGGCCCAAATGCAGTACCTCCAATCTGTGTCGTAGGTCCAGACAGCGATCCGAACGGTGAAAGTTTCCCGCCAACCTTAGTTGCCGTGAACAACACCGTCATCTCAACGCTTGCTCCATACTTGGCAGTAAGCGGTGGAACATACGAGATTGCACCTGATTTGCCAGCAACTCTGTCACTTGACCCCGCAACCGGTGAAATCACCGGTACAGCTACCGAAACCATCACCAACACCACCTATACCATGTGGTCAAACAACTCCAACGGCGATACTATGTCGTGGAACTTCACGATTGAAATCCTTGAGGATACAGACGGTGACGGTTTACCTAACCAATTACCTGGTGATTACGACTCATCAAATCCAGATTCACCCGGCTTGAGTGAAGATCTGGACGATGATGGCGATGGTATTTCCGATATCGATGAACAAAACGATGGTACTGATTCGTTGAACCCTGATACAGATGGTGATGGAATGTGTGATGGAGAAATCCCTTCCACCTACTTTGACCCGAACTGTGTCGCAGGCCCTGACGCTTTCCCAACCGACCCATCTGGTGATACAGATACCGACGGTGACGGCGACCCCGACACTCTCAATCCACCTTCTAACAGCGACCCTGCTTTGGTCGAGGATTTTGATGATGACGGTGACGGCATAGAAGATGTTAACGAAAGTAACTCTGGCATCAATAATGGCCCGAACGATCCTGGAACTGACCCTCTTGACCCAGATACCGATGGTGATGGAATCTGTGATGGTCCAAATGACGTCTATGATAAACAAGGTAACCTAATCTGTATTGGTGGACCTGACCAGACACCGCTTGGTGAACCTGCTTCAGGTGTAGTCTATGGACTGAATAACTCACAACTTTCCAGTCTTGTGCCACCGTACCAGTTGCCTGATGCTGCATGGGAAATTTCCCCATATCTTCCGCAAGGCCTTTCCATAGACCCAGTCAGTGGAATTATCAGCGGTATACCGACTGAAATCACTGGAAATATTTCTTATACAATATATGGTAATTCATCAACTTCAACAATCACCTTCGATTTCAACTTACAAATTCTTGAAGACACTGACCGCGATGGAGAACCAAACGAATTACCGATTGACTATCCTGAAACAGGAGAACTCATCGAAGATTTGGACGACGATGGTGACGGTGCTTCTGATTTGAGTGAAACCGGAACAGGAATCTACAACGGAACAGGTGATATGGGAACAGACCCACTTGACCCTGATACCGATGATGACGGAATATGTGATGGACCGAACGATGTCTTACCACAGTGTATTGGTGGTCCCGATTCAAACCCATTCGGAACCGGTCCTCTTGGACCAACTGTGCTGGTTAACAATACTATGACCACTCCACTCCTTCCTGCTAACGCAGTGCCTGGAGCAGTATGGGAAATATCTCCACAGTTGCCTGAAGGCCTCACACTTGATTCAAGCACTGGCATAATTACTGGAACACCGACACAAACAATGGGCAATAAAACCTTCACAATGTGGGCAAATACTACTGTTCCAAGCATGTCAATCCTCTCAACCTTCTGGCTTGAAGTGCTCGAAGATTCTGATGGCGACGGTATGCCTGACACACTTCCAGAAGATTATCCAGACATCAACCCACCTTACGACCTCATCGAAGATTTGGATGACGATAACGACGGAATGTCTGATATCGATGAAGATTTGATTGGTACAGACCCAGTGAACCCTGACACCGATGGTGATGGTTTCTGTGATGGAAACGGAACCGGTGACGGCAATTGCTACGCAGGACCGGATTCTGCACCACTCGACCCACTTCTGCCGGTCAATACCGATGGAGATGGATTCCCTGACGACGACCCAGATGGTGAAGGCGGATTGATTGCTGACGATGATGACGATAATGATGGATTCCTTGACACCCGTGAAATGGAATGCGAAAGCGATCCTCTCGACGCAACCGACATACCTCAAGACTTGGATGGTGATGGAATCTGTGATGCAATGGATGATGATATTGATGGTGACGGTTTGTATAACGTTATCGAAAATGATTCTGGTATTTACAATTCATCTATTGATACTGGTACTGACCCGCGTAATGCGGATACAGATGGCGATGGTGTTTGTGATGGACCAAGCGTTCCAATGAACGGTGGCTGCACCGTAGGACCGGATGCATTCCCACTTGACCCAGCAGCTTATACCGATACAGATGGTGACGGATTCCCAGACGAATTGTTTGGAAACTCAACCAGCACTCCACCACTTATTCTTGATTTAGATGATGATAACGATGCTTGGAGTGACTTGGATGAATTTGCATGCCTCACAGATAGTCTAGATGATACAAGCATACCAGCCGATACCGATGGTGACGGTGTTTGTGATGCATTGGACGACATTCTTGACCTACCGTTTAACTTGACTTATCCGAGCCAAAATCTACAACTTACAATCAACCAAGAGATGGATTCATTCCTAGCGAATATCACTGGTGCAGGAGATGTTGTTACTTGGGAAATCAGTGGAGAATTACCTGAAGGTCTTACCTTTGGCTGGAGCCCAGCACGAGATGCTGCGCTTGACGGAAGTATCCGAGGAACGCCTACTGAACTAATGGAAATGACCAATTTCACTATCTGGGCAAATAATTCGGCCTACAGCCAGTCCTTTGAAGTCTCTCTTACTGTTATCGAAGAAGCAATTTCCGAAGATGATGATGATGATAGTGGACTGGGTTGGATGTGGTGTTTCCCAATCCTGATTCTCCTCTTGCTTTTGTTGCTCATCCCACTTATCCTTGGACGAGACAAAATTCTTCTAATGCTGGCAGAAGGTCCTGAACCAGAGAATACCACTGCATCCCCCGAATTCTTATCCGGAGCAGGAACAGAAGAAGATCCATTCATTTTAGAACCAATAATTGACCTTGAACCGGGTGAATCTGCAAGCAGTATGGAAATTATTACTATTGACAAAATGTCTGATATCAAAATAGAGATGATCGATTTGCATCAAGAATCTAATGGTGATAAATTCAGTATGTATGAGGAGCAATTCGGTACAATAGGCGTCCGCCAACTCGCTATTGGCAAAGATGGAGAAGTCACTATCAACATGAAGTTCGATGATGGCGTTGATACCCCGACCTTTGAAGGCGGCGAATACTCTGGTTTGTTGAAACTTGGAAGAGCGAGTGTTTACTTCTCTTGGTCGGTCACGGTCAAGAAAGATTTGAGCAAGAAGAAGAAATTCGAAAAGGCTGCTAAAAAGGCTGCTAAGGACGCTAAGGCTAAGGATGCTGACGCTAAGGCTACCGAAGAGAAATCTGGTGAAGACAAAACGATTGGAAAGGAAAAGACTACTGAAGAAAAGGTAACCGAAGGAAAGGTTGCTGTTGTTAAAGACAAAATTCATTCAGTACTTGACCGCGATGGTGATGGAGAACTCACTTTAAGTGATGTCAAAACCGGTGCAATCCAAGTAGGTAAAAATGTCAAAACTGGTGCCGATAAAATCAAGCAAACGGTTGTAGCAGCTAAGGGCAAAACTCATGAATACCTCGACAAAGATGGCGATGGTATATTGACGAATACCGATTTCAAAATTGCAGTAGGACGCAGCGATGAAAAGAAGGCTACCGAAGAGAAAGAGGCTAAGGACAAGGACGCTGACGCTAAGGCTAAGACTGCTAAAGACGCTAAGGACGCTAAGGACGCTAAGGCTAAGACTGCTAAAGACGCTAAGGCTAAGACTGCTAAAGACGCTAAGGCTAAGACTGCTAAAGACGCTAAGGCTAAGACTGCTAAGGACGCTAAGGCTAAGACTGCTAAAGACGCTAAGGCTAAGACTGCTAAAGACGCTAAGGCTAAGACTGCTAAAGACGCTAAGGCTAAGACTGCTAAAGACGCTAAGGCTAAGACCGCTAAGGACGCTAAGGCTAAGACTGCTAAAGACGCTAAGGCTAAGACTGCTAAAGACGCTAAGGCTAAGACTGCTAAAGACGCTAAGGCTAAGACTGCTAAGGACGCTAAGGCTAAGACTGCTAAAGACGCTAAGGCCAAGGCTGCTAAAGACGCTAAGGCTGCTAAGGCTGCTGAAGAGACTGAAGAGAAGGCCGCGGCTAAACCCGTCACAAAGGAAGCCAAGAAACAGGAACTATTGGAGCGCGTGAAGGCAAAGGCATCTGAGATTGATTTTGGAATACTCGGTGTTGCATCTGCTTCTGAAAAAGACGACCTACAAACCCTCAAGGGTATCGGTCCTTTCATTGAAGAGAAATTGAACGCACTCGGAATCTATACCTTCAAGCAGATTTCCAAAATGAAAGGAGAACTCGAAGATCAAGTAAATAGGGCAATCGAATTCTTCCCAGGAAGAGTCAAGCGCGACCAATGGGTAATGCAGGCTAAGGAACTTCTAAAGAAGTGAAATTAGACCAATGGACCTCTTAGCAGGAAGGCAACCCATAGTAGTGTAAGCAATCCTCCACAGATTTTGAAAATACGTGGACCCTTTACTGGATCACTGAATAGTTTAGAGGCTTTATCGCCAAAGTATGTCCATACGAACATCGCTAGAACACAGATTGAGATAGTAATCAATACAATAGTGAGAATACCAGTAATTCCACCTCCAAGGGGAGTGATGAATTGGCTCATAATGAGAATGACAAACGCCCATTCCTTGCCATTGGCAAATTGCATTGCTATGCCTGTTTTAAATCCGAGTTTACCTTGTGAATTTGACACCCCGATAGAGGTTGGGTCAAATCTAAACATACCAACGGCCATGGCGGCCAAAAAGAGCATACCTATCCAATGAAGAATTCTAAGAGCAATCGTATTACCATCCAACGAATCGACAACAAAACCTATCGCTAATTCGATGATGATAAGTCCAGTCGCCATTCCTGCAATCAGTGGGACATTGCTCTTTTTCCCGAACATTCCACTATGTGCAAAGCAGGTCAAAGCATTCGGTCCAGGAGTCAATAAAGCAATAGCAATTATTGCAAATAACTCGAGTAGGGCCGTTGCCACTTCCATAGTTTAGCCCCCATCAACGTGTTAATCAATGTAGTCTTTTTTTCACCCATAAGAAATGATAAATTACAGCCAACCGAAACCATGGTTATGGCCGAGCTATGGGTTGTCGATTCCAATTGCTTTATTCACATCGGTTCAATGGCTCCAGATACGTTTGTTAAAAGCATCTCAAATGCATTGAACAATCTTCAAACAGGACTTCACGTCACTCCTGGGGTTCACGATGAGGTGAGAACAGTTAGGTTTCAAAAATGGAAGGGGCAGCCTAATCTATTAGAGAAAATGCAAACTCTACTCATCACAACCACCGTTGATAATTCCCAAATCAGTGGCCTAGCAAATCTGATTGGAGAAAAGGCAGCACCTCAAGATGTAGACCTTTCATTGATGGTCTTGGCTTCGCAATTGGTGCATGAAGGAAATACTGTAACAGTGGTAACCGACGATTTCAAAATGACAACCACTGGGGATAAAGCAAATCTTGGATTTGAGACCTGTCCCCCATCAACTTTCTTACAAAGGATGGCAGATTATGCTTCGCAATCACACAAAAAGAGTTTACTTAGCCTGTCAAGACGCGTTAGAGCGGCAGAAATGCGTTATGCCATTAGTAGGGCTGGACAATATGATATCCAAGAGAAACTAACCTGGATGATAGACTCTCTGCTAGAAACGCGTGTTACTCCTGAGCCGATTGCGGAATCAACCATAGATGATGAAAGTAAATTGATATCCGCTCTCCAAAGAGTGATACGTGGCGAAAATGTCAAAAAATCACATCTAACCAAATTGGGCACACTGCCCAAAGTATGCAATCCAATATCAAAAATCGATGATTATCTCTCAAACATTTCCTCAAGTCAAGATTTAGACAATATTTCAGGTGAATATGACAAAGCAACACACCTGCTCAGCGAAGTGATGGAATCTATCGGGCTGGGACTAACTCCTCTAAACGAAGAGATTGCAGAAATTGCTCATAGGGCTATGGCGGGCGACATGTACAGAATGGAATCTGCATTGGGAATGATGGCAAAACTATCTGGTAATTTACCACGAGCAAGAAATCATCTTTCACGTGCATTATATTCTGCAACACTGATAGATGATAACAAAGCAGAGATGAGGGCGATGCATCAACTCGGATTACTAGCATTATCAGCAGCGAGCTGGCATAGGGCCGCATCGCTATTCGAAACCGCAGACTCACAGGCACAAAAAATAGATACTAATCGCTTACCACACATGGTTGCTGCTGCGATTTCAAGACATTTACAGGGTGAACAAGACCTCGCCCAATCACACATTTCATCGGCAAGATTGATAGTTCAAAATAATAAATCTGAAGCGGTTGATTTACTTTCAGAACTTGGTAATTCCTTGTTAGCAATCGATAGGCCAGGTTTGGCAATAGAGGTATTTGATGAAGCGATGGAATGTGCTATTGAATCTGGGCAAGATGATAAAATGGATGCTTTAGCAGAAGCATTGCTATTAGCCAATTCAGCAATCAACAATGAAGATCAGGCACAGTTTGCAGGTTTGCGAGAATTGCTAGATACTTTGAATCAATTACATGTTGATTCGGTAGATGAGTTTGAAACTAAGATTTCAGAAATAGGTCAAAGAAGTGAAAAACTATCAAAACCCATAGACGATATATGGGCGGAATGGCAACCATCTAGCAAACTAATTTCTGCTAATTCCCAATTAATCGTTTTGCGAGTTCACGAAGATGGTAACGGTCAAGAATTGATTATCTCTCACCACGCTGAAATCGGCGCAATAGGATTATGGCTACCCGAAGGTGGAATCAAGGCGGCACCGGGTAATTTGATCGATATCAGAGATAGTCGCGTCAAAGTCGCCAAACCTCCTCAAACATTGTTAGAACTGCATAATATCAGAGGTTTGGTGGCGGTAGAATCTCCCGAAGCAATATCATTTATCGCAAAGACAGAAGATTTGCTTGAAGATTAGAATAGCGTCAAAAGGTCGCTTTATGATAGGCGTTCACCTCGGCCCACTTTTGTGAGCAAATTACCAACTCCTAGGCCAAAACCCCAAAGCCATCTTTGAGATGAGCGAATCATGTCGGAGGAATTGATTGATGCCGACATTCGAGTAGCTCGGACTTTACCGTCGAGATTCTATACTGAACCTGAACAATTCAAGCGTCTAATGAGTGTATTTTCTGGTTGGCAATTTGCAGTTCACACCTCGCAGTTGGAGGCGAATACGATTCAACCACTAGAGCACATTGAGGCGATCAGTGGAGAATCAATGGTCTTGATTCGAAGTGAACAAACAAAGTGTGTATCCAATGTCTGTACTCATCGAGGGATGCGTTTGGAACTTGAGGCATGTACAAAGAAAACGCTACAATGTCGATATCATGGTCGTACCTTCAACCTTGATGGAACGTTTCGCCACATGCCTGAATTTGAGCAGGCGATTGGGTTTCCAAGTGAAAGCGATGACCTCAAAAAGTTTCCACTCAAACAATGGATGGGGATGTATTTCACAGCACAAGAAGAGATGCCCGACCTACCATGGGCCATGCTTGAACAACGCCTAGGTTTCCTCAAAGCAGAGATGTTTATTCACGATGAGAGCCGAGATCGTGACCATAGTGTTGAAGCCAATTGGCTGCTCTATGTTGACAATTTCCTCGAAGGTTTTCACATCCCCCATGTTCACCCAGAACTCAACCAAACACTCGATTATTCAGGATATATCACCGAGACCTTTGATGGTGGAGTATTGCAAATCGGTAAGGCGATGGAAGGCGATGTCAAGTTCAATTTACCTGCCGGTCATCCAGATGAAGGCCAGGATATTGCGGCATATTACCTGTGGCTATTCCCTAACATGATGTTTAATTTCTATCCGTGGGGATTATCAGTTAATGTGGTTATTCCAGTAACTCACAACCAGTGCAGAATCCTTTACCGCGGCTATGTTGGTGATTCTGCACTAGCCAGTCAAGGTGCAGGTTCGGTATTGGATACTGTTGAACATCAAGACCAATGGGTTATCGAAGAAGTGCAGAAAGGCATGGCCTCAAAGGCATATGATCGAGGGCGCTATTCACCAACTAGGGAACAAGGTGTGCACCACTTCCATCGAATGCTCAATGAGAAATTCAATTGTTAGATATTTGCAAAATAAACAATACATTGACAATAAATGCCTTGTTAACACAACTGATGAGGACGGCAATTTCGGTATTTTGTATCACCGTTTTGATGCTAATGGGCACTCTACAATACCCTGTAGAAGGAGAGTTTTTTCTAAATAAAACTCAACAGAACCAATTCCTTTCTCCGGTAATCAACGACGCCGATGAGTCTGAAAATTACACACTTGTGTATCAGTTAGATATCCCTGATGTCGCAAATCATAACAGCGTCGCAATTAGTTATTCTATCGATAATAGTTCACAAATAGATTTCAGTTTTGATCGAGTTGCCTATCACTTGGAACTTCAAAAAAGCGGTGAAGATAGAATCTATGTTTATGTTTCATTTCCCGCCCTCACAGCCGATATAGAAGATATTGGCGTCCCCCACTATAACGCAGGGATTGTGTATCAGCAGTTGATAGAAGATTTACATATTTCTTCAAATCATCCAACCCTTTCATCAATCATTTCTAGTGATTCTGGTGTGATTGAATTTTGGCCAAGTAATTATGGAGCAGGCAATGAAATCGGTGTTCCAGGTGCTGACTCCGGATCATATGATTTTGGAGACGATTCAGCTTCAGGTGCGGGTTACGGGAGTATGCAAATACATGACTATAATTCAGGTCAAACATTATTCTCATACAGCGGTTGGGGTTACGATGGAGTCAACGATTTAGGCATTGGAAACAATCCTGATTCAAGTGGTAATCCAGATTGGACATTTGCTAGTAATACCGATGATTATGAGTTGAAATCAATGCGCATTATGGTCAGAGAAGGCCCACCAATACCTGGGATTCACGTTGACATTACCTCCCCACAGAGCCATCAAATCATTCAGCGCCAGGGCAATGATATCGGTCAATTGCCAATTTCAGGCCATATTGATTATGATTATGATTTCGTTTCAGCAAGGATGATTGAAATCGATTCTAATGGCAGTAATATTAGCACTCCAAGTGAATGGCATACAATCCATTCATCTTTCAAAGCAGGTGGTACATTTTTCAAAAATATTGACGTCAATACTGGGTGGTATAAAATGGAGTTACAAATCTCTAATCAAGGCAGTTTAATTGAAACAATCATAGTGGAGCCAATCGGAGTCGGTGAAGTATTCATCATTGCCGGGCAATCTAATTCTGCAAATCATGGTAATACAACACTCACGCCTAGCGATTCACGTGTCAGTACATGGGGTGCCGATGGGTGGAGATTTGCCATAGACCCATTGCCGATAGCGACAGGTAATGGTGGTAGTCCCTGGCCAGCACTAGGGGATAATTTAGCACTGCGATATGATGTACCAATCGGTCTAATCTCTGTCGGGTGGGGTGGTACAAGAGTTGAGCAATGGTTACCAGACGATTCTTCAAGCGATCCTCTCTTTGATAGAATCACAATGGCATTAGACGAGGTAGGTTATCTTGGAGCACGCGCTATACTATGGCATCAGGGAGAGAGTGATTTAGCCAGTGGCACTACGACTGAAGATTATACTTCGATGCTTAATGAAGTCATTATGGGCAGCCGGATTGCCGCAGGTTGGGATATACCTTGGGTTGTAGCTAGAGCATCATATTTGCCTGGATTCAGTGCAGAAGATTTAGCCGTAATAGTAGATGCACAACAAGCGGTTATCGACAATGATCCTCTAGCATATCTTGGACCCGATACGGATAATTTGATTGGCGATAGTTGGAGATATGATACTGTTCATTTTAATGGAGAGGGCTTACGTGAACATGCAAGATTGTGGGATATTTCTATCTCTGCGATGATGGAAGATTTCCTTGGATGGGATGATGACGGAGATGGAGTAGAAAACAGCCAAGATGATTGCGAGGACACTCCACTAGGTGAACCGACATATGCTGACGGCTGTAGTGATAGTCAGAGAGATAGTGACAATGATGGCGTAAGTGACGATGTCGATTTGTGCCCCGGATTTGATGATACTTTAGATTTAGATTTAGATGGAATTCCAGATGACTGTGATACGATTATTGATAGTGATGGAGATGGTGTTGCTGATAATTTGGATGAGTGTGAAGGATATGATGACTCAATAGACATTGATTTGGATAGTATTCCAGATGGCTGCGATTCTATTATCGATAGTGATGGAGATGGTGTTGCTAATGATCTAGATGAATGTGAAGGCTATGATGATTCAATAGATATTGATTTGGATAGTATTCCTGATGGTTGCGATTCTATCATTGATAATGATGGAGACGGAGTTAACAACAGTATTGATTTGTGTGAAGGTCATGATGATTTAATTGATTTAGATTTTGACAGTATTCCAGATGGTTGCGATTCTATTATCGATAGTGATGACGATGGTGTAGCAGATATTTCAGACAAGTGTGCTGGATTTGATGATGCTATCGACAATGATAATGACGCCATACCAGACGACTGTGATTCTTTGATAGATTCAGATTTCGATGGGGTTGCAGATGAAGATGACATATGTCCAGGTTTTGATGATCTTATAGATCTAGATTCTGATTCAATACCGGATGGCTGTGATGGCTATATTGAAGATAGCAGCACAGAAGAATCTAGTTCCACAATTACTTCATTCACTTCGGTAATAGGAGCGGGTTTACTGCTAATACTAGTAGCAATGTTAGCCGCTATGCTGATGCGTAAAGGAAGCGGTGGCCCTGAGAAGGAATTACTTGATTCTGAAACGTTCTTTGATATGGCTGAGAAGATTCAAACCCCATCGCTTGATGAGGGGCCAGACCCTTCACTCATAGGTGAAATCAAGGATGATTTTGAATGGGTTGAACATCCTATTGGTAGTGGTGTTTGGTATTTCAAAGACAAGGAAACCTTACAGTGGATAAAACACTGAATTATTGCGCAGCAGTAATTCGATATAACGTCCCATCATTACCAAATGTGGCATAATATAAATCACCATTTGCATCGAATCGTAGCGGCAGTGGAGTTCCTAAATCCACTGCAAATCTTGTTACTTTGCTATCCCATCCTTGGCCACTACTTCCATCTGAATTATTTTGAGCAGGAGTAATATCAATACGAACAATTTCTTGCCCTTGTGGCAAGAATGTATTCCAAGAACCGTAGACTGATGAATACAAAGTGAATCCATCTTGAGGATTATTTTCTAACCCCGGCAACTGTGAATTTATTGGGCGTAAATCAATACCATTCAAACTGGTATGAGGTGTCCATGTCGCAATAGGACCAATTGTCCCTTCAGGCACTGGGTGTTGTGGATCGTCATCTGGCCAGCCATAAGCAGCAGCTTCAATCAACAAATTTACTTCTTCATATGGATGATCACCTTCCCAATCTCTGCCATTATCAGTGAAGATATAGCCAAGCCCTTCAACCCAAACTCCATCGAAAGAATTGCGAACTCCAGAGGCGAGAATACCGTGTTCTCCAGTGGTTGCATTGACCCAAAGCAATGCACCGTTTCTCTCATCATCCTCATCACAAACATTGCAAGTAGAACCACTATGCCAAACAAGAGTTCCATTAGGTAGTTGAGATATTGCATTTGTTTGATGATTCCCCGAATCAACCCCTGTGACCAATTCGACTCGATTATCAAACTCTAAACCACTTCTATCATAACGTGATAATTTCCCTTCTTCAGAAACAAATAGATTTTCTTCACTTATGTGAACTCCATGCGGGTGATACAAACCATCTACCACCGTAGTGCTAGAAAAATTGTCAGTAGAATCTAAAACAATTATTCTTCCTCCATCTCTATCACACATCATCAAATGAGTTTCATCAACCCATTCCATACAGGTCGGTCCACCAAAGCCAGAAGCCACTTCTTCAATTACAAAACCATCTTCGGTTACATGTGAATTGAATGGTGTTGTATAGGGATAAATCTGTCTTGCAATTAACAAGAAAAACAACAATGCGACAATTGGAATGATATGTCGTCCAGTTCGCATATTCACATTGAAGAGGGGTTTTGCTTTGAATCTTAGTCATCAATTGAACGGAGAACGATATTCATCAACATCTGCTGCAATTCTTAGTAGTTGGTTGTATTTTGCAACTCTATCAGAACGTGAAGGTGCACCGGTTTTGATTTGTCCAGCCCTTGTACCAACTGCTAAATCAGCAATAGTCACATCTTCAGTTTCTCCACTTCTATGTGAAATAACATTATTGAAACCATGTGTTGTTGCCATATCCATCGCTTCAAGAGTCTCTGTTACAGTTCCGACTTGATTTAATTTAACCAACATTGCATTAGCAGCACCGATTTCAATTCCCTGGGCTAACCTTTCGGATTGAGTAACAAATAAATCATCACCAACAGTTTGAACGCGATGCCCTTCTCTCTTGGTGAATAAAGTCCAACCGCGCCAATCGTCTTCACTAAAACCATCTTCAATTGAAACAATTGGATATTCGTCAAGCCAACCTGAATAGACGTCAGCTAAATCTTCACTTGATAGGACCTTTCCATCCATATGATATCCATCTTCATGATAGAATTCTGTAGCAGCTACATCCAATGTAATTCCCATTTCTTCGGTTGAGTATCCAGCCTCCTCAATCGCCCTAACCATGTATTTCAGACCCTCTTCATTAGCCGGTAAGTTAGGACAAAATCCACCTTCATCACCTACGCCTCCAAGTAATCCATCGGCCTTTAATTCAGCCTTTAGAGAGTGATAGGTTTCAACACCAGCCCGCAAACCTTCAGCGAAACTATCGAAGCCATGAGGCATGACCATGAATTCTTGAACATCAACATTGGTTGCAGCATGAGCACCACCGTTGAGAATATTGAGCATTGGTACTGGCATTAATCCGCCAGCAACTCCACCGATATACTTCCACAAAGGAAGTTCGTGAGTTGCAGCACCTGCATGCAGACAGGCCATTGAAACACCTAACATTGCATTAGCACCCAACTTAGATTTATTTTGAGTTCCATCAGTTTCAATCATCACTTCGTCGATCAATTTCTGTTCATCAACAGGCATTCCGATAACAACTTCTTCAATATGTTCAAAGATATTTGCAAGCGCCTTATCAACACCCTTTCCAAGGTATCTGGATTTGTCACCATCACGCATCTCAAGTGCTTCATATGCGCCGGTTGAAGCGCCACTTGGAACTGCAGCACGGCCCCTTAAGCCACCATCAACATAACAATCAACTTCTACAGTAGGATTGCCTCTGCTATCTAGAATCATACGTGCATCGAGTCCGGTAATGTGGCCTGACATAGTGCTCTCCGGTCATGGCCAGCAGAAGGCATGATTTGAACTAAATGGATGAACACGAAAACAACATTATCTAAATAATTTCAATATTATGGCCATAGATTTTATCGGATATATTCAAGAGCAGATAGAAAGATGGTCGTATTTTCAGAGAATTCAAAAATCCGAAAAGCGGAAATGTTATTTCCGGTAAAAAGGCATAATCCTAATAATAGTTTCCACATAACTGCACATTAGTAGGTTTGATATACCGAATGCGTCGGCGTCCAACTATGCCTCGTATCGCAGAGATAGACCGTGCAATCCTAGCCGAACTCCGAAAGAATGGCCGTATGTCCTATGTTCACTTAGCAAAGGAAGTAGGGGCATCAGAAAGAACAGTTCGTACTCACGTTCGTAAGATGGAAGAGAACGGAACAATTCGTGGCTACACTGTTCGTGAAGGTGGCGTTGGTCTAACTGCTCTAATCAGAATCAAAGTATCTCCAGGCGCTGAGATCGGGTCATTCGCAAGCGAAGTAACCGGTTGGGAAGGAGTTGAAATTATCTATGAAGTTTCAGGAAGTGCAGATTTAGTTGCACTAGTTCACGTTGATGATACAATGTCTTTGCGCACCCTTCTTGACAAAATGTGGTTAACTGCTCCAAATGAAATTGCAAGCACAACCACAGAATTAGTTCTTGAACAATACTGAATAAATCATTCATCCTCTTTTGGAGGGTCGACCACTGATTTCTTCTCATCAGAATCTGGTAATGAGTAATCAATGCCGCATGATTTGCAAATCATGTTCTTGTCCCAATCGCATTGTCGGCGGCACTGTGTCATAATCTTGCCACAGAGGCCATGTTATTCAAACTCCTGTTTTGTAAATATGATTAAAATGAACAAAATCATCAAAATAATGTAGCGGTGTTCACTCAGCAGTAGGGACTTTCCAACCGACCCACCAAATACCGATTAAAGCAATAATCACAATCGTTGTTTGACCAAAGCCAGGGTCTCCAGCCTTTGTAAGTGCCCATACAGAGAAGCCCGAAACCAATGTGATAAAACCACAAATGAATATCTTTGAATGTAGAGGGAGTGCTTTACCTGCGCGGTAATAATCTAGCAGTATATTGCCAAATAAACGATTGGTTAGTAGCCATTTGAACATTTTCTGAGATGATCGAGCGTAACAGTATGCTGCTGCTACTAGCCAAGATGTCGTAGGCCAACCAGGCAAGAATACTCCAATAACTGCAAAGACAACAAATAGACTTCCAAAAACAATCCAAACAACTCTGGAGAGGGGATTCGCAGATGGTTTATGTTCAGCGAGAATGGCATTGATCAGTTCCACATCTTCAAGTGGAAGAGTCTCTTCTATTTCCTTAGAAACAGTAGATTTTGCCGAAGCAACAGTTTCAGAGATGGTGATGGAAACCATGTCACTCATGTCGGGGGCGGGGTCTTCATGTCAAAAAGGAATAGGATGATGTGTCCGAAGTTCTCAAGGCAGATAATGTGCAGGATGAACCATGACAAGTGGTGATTGCGTGGCGAGGAAGGCTAGCGCGGACGACCCCTTGCGTTGTGCAGTATTGATTTCCGGCTCTGGCTCTGGAATGGAGAAATTAATCCACCACCAGCAATCTGATTCACTTTGTAGTCACCAAACAGTTATTGTAATCAGTGACAAAATATCAGCTGCCGGATTAGGTAAAGCCGAGGCATTAGGAATCAATAACTTGGCAATCGAATTACCTGATATCGATGATGCTAGTCAAAGAAGATTGAGTCACGAGGATCTAATTGGTCAAGCGATTGAAGAGAGTGGTGCAGAACTTGTAATTCTTAGCGGATATATGCGAATCCTTACTCCCTCATTCGTTGACAGATGGGCGCCGAATTTGGTTAACATTCACCCATCACTATTACCACATTTTCCGGGCGCAGATGCGCATGGTGATGTAATTGCTAGCGATGTAGAAGTCAGTGGATGTACAGTACATTTTGTTGATTCAGGGGTTGATTCAGGGGCAATAATCGCTCAATGCAGAGTACCAAGGTTACCCGATGATGATGTTAAATCCCTTGCAGCAAGAGTACAGGTTGAGGAACATATTATTTATCCACAAATTATTGATGCAATCGCAGAAGGAAGAGTCTTCTTAGAAGATAACAAAGTCACTATTGATGATGTCCTTTGAGTTGTGACTTTTCATTATAATTGGAAAAACCTTCACCACGCCCGGCAATAACTATTGTTGCCAAACCGTCAAATAATGAATTGACACTTGAACCATCACCTATCTGATAATCACTAGGGCAGTTAGCGAGTAACGGTTGCCGATTTGAATTAGAATCAAGAGGAACTCCGCCACCACTTTGCAATAAAGCCTGTAGCGAGTCCAGATCTAAATCAAAAGCATCACATGGAATAAATTGAATTGGACCAGATATTTCATGATAAACCCAACGAATTACATCACTCAGTTTTTGACAATGTTCCGGATCTGGCCAAACCTCCCCTTCAAACAACGAAGTTCTTTCTTCACTACCACAGAGAGTAATAATTTTTACAATACCACATTCGATGCAAAGTTGGCGTATCCGTTCGACACCACCACACATCAATGCCTTGTCCTGGCCCATTCTCGTACTATTTCCTCCGGCAAAAATAACTGCTGAAAATTGTTGAGAATTATTGTAAGTCATCCAAACCCTCTAGAGCAATTTCTAATTCGGCTAAGAGGCTACGAACTCTCTCCAATAATGCCTGTCTTTCTCGGGTTGAACGGGCTTCAGGCAACCATTCTAACAACCGCCTAACATCTTTAGCATCGCGTTCAACTGTCCACTTCAAGACCGATTCTAAAACCGGGTCTTCAGTGGGTAGAAAGCGGTCCGCCATAGGTTATTGCAGTTAGACCAAGCCCTTCAATTCTGCTCTGTTAAAGCCCGTTTTCGGATTCGTTCAAACAGCTCTCCGCCAGTCGGTGCGAGTTCTATCATCTCTTTACAAATAGTTGGATTTCTTTTTGATAATGAGCAAAATATTACCGCTGTTTGATGCCATAACTTACTCTGCCTTGACATTTCAAGAATCCAATCATCATCAGGAACTGGACTTCCTCCGCGAATTATTTCTTCCGAGATTTCAAGAATCATATCCAATGATTCTTGCCGCTGCAATAAGTGAATAAATGCCATCCAAGGATCTTCACCTAAGTCTTCTTCAGACAAGTTGGAAAGAAGTATTCCAGCCATCTTCAAGTCTTCATACCCATGTCTTTTCCACAGTGCAGGAATCAAACGCGCCAACTTTCTTCGATTTTTACTATTGGTCAAAACCCATGAAGCAATTCTTCTCAGTTCCGGGTCTGCACATCCAAGATTGAAAGAAAACCCCGCATCATGTGCTAATAGATCTGAAGTAGGTTTTACCATCAATCCAATACATCCCTTGGCATAAGCAAGGCGTAGAAATTTCAAACTTTTTCTTTTTCCCAACAAGACCTTGGGCGATTGATTGTTGAGAAATTCGTCTAAATCTGAAATCAAGAAGAACCACCATCAACCGTCTTTTTACGAACAGTGTCAAAAATATCCCCTACTAATCCAACGGAATCACGCAGGGTTGCAAGCATTTTTTCCATAACATTGGGGTCTTCGAATTTTTCTTTAACCATGGTGCGCAAGGTTTCTTCAATGATTGCGTGGTCTTTATCATCGATCTCAAAAATCGAACGAAGATGTGCCAGTACTCTGAATTCATCTCTTGAAAGAGAAGCATTGACGATTGCAACTTCGAAAACTTTGGTGTAAATAATTCTTGCCTCGTCTACCGAAACAACATCGCCCTTCGGACTTTTCTTCCCTTCTTTGATGGCTGAATAAATTTCACCAGGTTGCTCACTTGTAAGATTCAGTGCACTAGCTAATTTTATAATCAATCTCTTCTCTTCTCTAGTCAAAACACCGTCCGCTAGCATCACTTCTACAGTGGTACGGAAGATGTTCAAACTACCGAGGGAGAGTTTGGGCATATCAAGCCCATTGTTTTCCTCTTCTTGAATACATTGCCTAAACATAATCATTGATTTATGCTACTTTTTAGCAAAAGGGTTCAATAAGTATTGGCATGTCGCATTATTTGTTCACTTCCCTTTCACGCTTTGAGATGGCAACATTTCAAGCATAGCAATGTAGTGTAAGACTCAATGGGTCTTTCCAATCAATGCGAACGGTTTAGTGAACACAAGGAGATAATTAAAATGGCTCAAAAAAGAAATAATCGTGACTCCGGTCACCATCAGAAGCAAAAGGCGATGAAGTATTTGATTCGCGCTGACATTAAGGTCAACGGTTCAGTCCAAAGAAAGGACATAATCGGGGCCATCATGGGGCAAACCGAAGGTTTGCTCGGTGACGAACTAGAAATACGCAAGTTGCAAAGAACAGCACGCATCGGCCATGTCGATGTCGAGATTGAATCCAAGGGCGGTAAGGTGCACGGAGTAATATCAGTGCCAAGCAGTATGGATAATGTTGAAACCGCAATTATTGCATCCGCATTGGAAACAATTGATAGAATTGGTCCTTGCGCAGCAGTGATTAAAGTAATTGACATTCAAGATGTAAGGGCAACCAAGCGAACAACTGTTGTTGACCGTGCTAAGGAACTGCTCCTTGGCCTAGTTAATTCCGGTGAAGCTGCATCAAAGACAGTAATCGAAGAAGTACGCTCGGTCTTAACAACCGGTACTGCAACATCTTTCCATGGTTTAACCAGTGGACCAAACGTTGAATCTTCCACTTCACTAATTATCGTTGAAGGAAGAAATGACGTTCGTAACCTATTGAACTGTGGCGTAAAGAATGCAATTAGTGCTGATGGCGCTGGTGACATGAAGCAAGAATTGATCGACCTAGCAAATAGCAAGGAAACCGTAATTCTAGCAATCGATGGCGACAGAGGTGGAGAGATGTTGTTTTCACAACTGATTGAAACTCTGAAGGTAGATTTCGTTGCACAAGCACCTGTTGGACAAGAATGGGAACTACTGCCTCAAAAGACAGTAACAAAATGCCTTTCAATGAAAGTTGACGCAACAAAATTCTCACACGTGCTGAAGAAGAAGCAAGAGAGCGATAGTGGCAATGCTACCAAAGATAAGAATTGGGCAGAGGATATGCCTGAGGAATTTGTAGTAGAAGAAGCTCCAGCAGAAGTACAAGAATTCTTTGATCACCTAGACAATATCACCTCTAAAAAGGCAGTATTTATGATGGTCGACGGAACAGTTTCTGACGAAGTTGGCGCTTCAACACTTGCAAAGAAAGCAAACGAAGCAGATGGCGCAATTGCAATGATTGTTAATGGACCAGTTAGTGAAAGAACATTAGAAATTGCAAGCGAAGCAGCAATTCCAACAGTTATCGGAACAAAGGCTGGAAAAGGATTTGCAGCACGTGAAGATGTCAAAGCTTGGTTATCAGAAGAACACCGCTGAAACCCGAATCAAATTCTAACCCCGCCAACAGGCGGTAATCGAATGCTGTTGACTACATGGTTTACACCTTCTTCCAACTCCACTAATTCTGTAGGATGTGGAAGTTCTAATTGGTCAGCCATCAATGGTAGGCTTATGCCTGGGCCGGGAATTCTTTCAAGAGCAATACCTAGTGTAATCGCATCATCAAGGAAGTTTCCACTAGCACCGGAATGCCTTGCTTCAAGTCGCAAACGCGACCACTTACTCATTTCAGTAACAGCACTGGATAATTGGGTAAGTAATTCAGCACGAGCATCATCTCCTTTTTCATGCCTAGGAATTAGCCGAATTGCAAGTCTAAGTATTCTATCAACACGCATGTCGCGAGGCTCGATGCCAACATGACTGGCTAAATTTCTACGAATAGAGTTCAGCGACTCAGCACCTTCTTTTTGCACAAGTTCAGCATCTTCTTTGAGGCCGAGATTGGTTAGAAGTGTTGACAGTGCAACAAGAGCATTATCCACTTGTTGCGCGTTTGCAGCATTTGGAATTTTATTACTACGACTTTCGACTTTAATTATTTCTTCAGAAACAGTTTTCTCAACTATTTTCTCTTTGACAACAGGGACAACAACCTTCTCTTCAACAACTTCTTGCTTTGCGATCGTTTCCTCTTCCATGGCTTCTAAAATTGCTTCATGAACATCTTGCAATCCATCGCGCGGTAACAAAACCTCTTTCCCGTCCTTGCTTACCATCGGCACCAAAGTCTGACGAATCGGAGATGGACTCCATGAAGTGAAAGTGAAATCGGAGTCTTCAATAGGACGCGAGGCCAAATGCCTAAGGAACTGAGGGATTGAATTATGAAGATTTTCAATATTATCTGGTTTGCGTAGTTCTAGTTCGGTATCTAGTGCTAACGCGACATCGTTTTGCCATGGTAGCGCTTTGAGACGGCGGCACAGAGATGGGTGCTGATGGATTTGTGTACGCATATTGGAAATCTTTCTTGCAGCAGCTACGAGATTGATATTAACTTCAAGTCGCAAATGGGTGACATTCCAACCACGATATTCTAATTCAGCCAATTCTTGATCAGTCTTTGTGGCTAATCTTTTCATCGTTTCACCGGCGATTATATCACCAGCAGTTGGTGATGCAGAAGCCGATTTACCAAAGCGGCGAGTTGATGCTATCAATTCCTCAAATGCGCGAATGTTCAATGTGGAAGTTGAGATATTTTCATCCGCCTTACCCTGGCCCAATAAATCCAACCAATCGCGTTCTAGCATTCTCAAATGCCTCGCGCCCCGCCTCGCTTGTTTGTCAATAAACAGTTCCATATTGGTCAATAGTTCAGCATCAGCATCAATTTCTCTTAGAATAGAAATTCGTTTTTCTACTTCAGCAGACCCATCATACGAGGAATCTAAACTGTTCAGATTATCAATTAATTGTAATCTAATATCCAATTTAGGGATTTCTGCCTTCAGTAGTTGAAGTGATTCACGCGGTTTATCGACAACACGCCGCTGCCAATCATCCATTACCAAACCCATATCTTCGTATTTAGCAACCAATTCCAAACCATCAAGTTCAATTTGTCTCCAATCATGTTGCAAAGACTCAACAATATCGATAAAATCTTGAGTATGTTCAATCTTCCCTGCTAATGCTTCACCCTCATGCTTTCTCTCGGGCCACCTAGACACGATATCTTGCCAACTTTGCATAGCGTTTAGATGGATATTTATCATGCTATTAATCTCTGGAAGGTTTGCTTCCCATTCCAATAATTCTTCCGCAGTAGCATCTTCTTCACTTGGCAAGATTATCCCAATATTTCTCCAATTTTTCAACTGGTCATTGAGAAGTTGCTGCCTTTGATGGAGATTGTCGGCAATAGCGATGATTTGGTCACTAAGGTTTTGAATATCAGCCGACAAACCCTCTTCGATCAATACGATTCTTCTAGCCTCATGGTGGTCTGCTAAACTATTATCAAATGGTGCAATTTCTCTTATTATTAACAAACGTAATTGCTCATGTTCATCATGTAATAAATACCATTTATCAATTTCATCAAGAGCATCTTTTAGATTTAATTCAGAAATATACACAACATCGTAACCAACTTCCAACATGTGTTTCATCGAATCGGTTATCAATTGGTTTTGCTTTTCTTCAATTTGTTCAATTTCACCCAATTCCATCTTGATGAGGTCATAATTATCTGGATTGGCTAAGTAGGGTACAATCACTATTGTAGCAGGCCTATTTGATGAATCCAATGAGTCAAACCTTTCTAGTAATTCCTTGCGAATATCACCCAACCCATTAGTAGCCCATTGTAGTGCTCCGGCTTCAAGTTCCAATTCCCATGGCCGGTTTTCCTTGGCCCAGTTTTGATATTCAATCAATATTCGGTCTGCGGCCATCGGATTTTTCAAATCATCTTGCCAGCCCAAAGCTAAAGTGACATCCTCGTCATCCCAGTTGTCAATAATAGAAGTTAGCCTATGGCGTAAATTAACACTTAGATCAACTAAATATTCAGCTCGTTGCAACCGTTCACTAGATGTTGCGGAATCAGTTGAAAGAAAATCTTCTAAGGCATCAATAATTAATCCAGATTCACCCCATTCCTCCAACCTTGAGTAATACCAAGGGATGTCGGAATCGTCATCTGAATCGGTACTCACGGGCTCACCTAACCTTACTAAGAACAGCCACAGCCTTTGAATGTGAGCAATGTTGGAGGCAAATTGTTGCTTTTTTCTAACGGTGTAGAGTAGTGCCGTCAACTTTTAATTTACTTAGAAAAATACCTTATCTACAACTTCCCCCTTTAGGGGGCGGTAAAATTTAGAAGGTCCGGAAAACACCCCCAAGAACCACTTTTCAGCCGCAGACCATAAAGGCATAAAGGAAAGGTGGGCGGTAATGGAACCCTTAACAGTACTTTTCAGCCTCACTTGTATTGGTGTTGGAACAGGTCTTGGTTATTGGCTGAAGAAAGCCGATGACAAATTCATTTTAATCAATGAGACAGGTATTTTGTTGCAAGAATCACAAGCTGCAAATTATTCCCATCTCAACAACGAAATCGGCGCATTACAAAATTCAGTTGGCGACATGTTAGGATTAATCGATGCCCTAAGAGCAACTAACCCGGAATTAGATGGTGCAATACTTTCACATGCCACAATCACTCGCTTGGAAAATCTTGGAGAATTTGCCAATCAAGAGGACATTGACTCTGCGATTAGAGATTCCTTACACTGTATCGAAACTCTTGTATCGACAGTAAGTAGTGATACTTTAGTTGGTTCTGAAGGAGTTCTTAATTCAACGAGTGAGGCCTTGGTCACCCGTCTTCTCGATCTATTTGTCAGCAAGAATGTGACACTAGAACAATTAGGAATGAGTTCACTTTCAGCACATAAACTCGGTCACGTTACTATGTCTCTACGCAGATATGAATGGGCAGAATCTGCATTCGGCCTCGCCTACCAAGCATCTCCAGGCAATACCAATTTACTAGAAGGGTTGGAAAAGATTGCTATAATCAAGAGCGACCCTGTATTACGTCGCCATTGGCTAGAGGCTAGAATGAGCGTCACTCCAGACGACCCAGAATTACTTCGTGCACATGCACACTTGTTGGCATCCTTAGGCGATGAAGAAGCAGAAAGAGACGTTCGCCGCTTAGAAGCACTCGGACTTGATACAGCGGCAGACCGTTCATTATTGTCAGGACTGCGCGCTAGAGCAGGCGCTCGCAGTGAAGCATTGGAAGCGATTGAAAACGCACTTGCAGAAGATCCAAGCATCGCCAATGATTGGTATAGTCATGCTAAATTACTCTACCAAGAAGAGGAGATGGGTAAGGCACTAACTTCAGTTGACCGTTGTTTAGAATTGAATAGACAACATGGTGATGCATGGGCATTGATGGCAGTTCTACTAGCGCCTAAAGAAAACAGACTCAAAGAGGCATTGAAAGCCGCAACACATGCAGTAGCACTAGATAGTGGTGGAGTAGAATTGATGCTGCTTAAAGTAGACTTACTAATCGCAAGCGGCTCTCCTTCCGATGCTGAAAAGGCACTTCAGAAGGCACTAGAAAACAACTCTCAAAACGGAGAGTTAAGGGCCAATATTGCTTCAAGAAAATTACTTGAAGGTAACCTCGTGGAAGCACAAAAATTACTCGATGAAACGCCAGTGGGGATTGACCACACACTCCTACATGTTGTTGAAGGGCGCTTACATTTGGCCAATGCAGACAGGGCCCGCGATGGTACTGGACAAACAGATGCAACTTTGTTAGCCGAGGCCTTTGTTGCATTCGATGAAGCACTCAAATTAGATAGAGAATCAGGAGTCGCTTGGCTTGGACTTGCTAGAAGCAATCGCTTACTGCAAAACCTTGACCAAGCAGCAGAATCACTCGATAGAGCTCGAAGGCTATTACCAGAATCTGACCCTTCCGCATCGATTGAATCGGCTTTGTTATCTCTTGACAATGGTGATATTTCAGCTGCTAGCACCTTTATTGACGCTGCTGACATACACGGGGATAATGCGACAATTTCCTATGTAAGAGGAAATATTGCAGCCCGCAGTGGCCATCTAGAGCAAGCACTAACACATTATACGGAATCTCTGAAATATGACCCTGGACATATCCGTGCCCGTCTAAACAGATGTAGTGTTTTGATGGCAATGGATGAGGCAAAGAAGGCATTAGATGATTCAGAAATACTCTTAGATTTGGCACCAAGTTTGATTTTAGCACGGTTGCGAAGAGCAGAATCTTCCATGATGCTTGGAGAGTGGGAGCCGGCCAGGGACGATCTTAAAATCGTTCTAGAAAATGCACCTCATCATCACCATGCACTAACACAACTCGCATCATGCCACATGTCATTAAAGAGGCCAGAAAGAGCAGAAGCACCATTGAATGAAGCGCTTAGATTAGTTCCTAACCACGCACCTGCTTGGCATCAACGCGGTTTACTCTATCTTGACTGGGGTAGAGAAGAAGCGGCATTATCAGACTTCGAAGCAGCAATTCGTTCCGATTCTCAACACTTGGATGCGCGACTACACGTAGCAGCATTACATCACGAAGCACAACGCCTTGACCAGGCTAGTGCAGCATGGAAGAGCGTACTTGCAATCGATGCAGATTGTCAAGTCGCCCGTACTCGTTTGGATGAATGTGAAATCGCTCAAATGACCACTTCCAACTGATAGCGTTTGAAGCGAAGTGATTTGAACAAGGCCCTATGTGGGTCTGTTATGAGCCTAAACATATCCGATATAGCCCCGAGTTTCAATCTTAAAAATGCAAATCCAAATCATGGAGGAGAAATGGTTTCTCTTGATCAAGCCAAAGGAGAGAATGGCACTGTAGTTGTTTTTGAATGCAATCATTGCCCGTATGTCGTTGCTAGTTTTTCAAGAATGGATGCTATGGCGGAGTACTGTGCTAGCTTAGGAATTGGCTATGTTGGAATCAATTCTAATGATGCAAATAATTACCCAGACGACTCTTATGATAATATGGTTAAGAGAGCGAATAAGGGATTGCCATATTCCTATTTACATGATGCAACACAACAGATTGCTCAACATTATGGGGCTAAGCGAACACCTGAGTTTTTCTTATTTAATTCACAACTCGAATTAGTCTATCAAGGAAGGATGGACGACTCTCCGCGCAATCCTACAGAAGTCACAACATCTGAACTATCTGATGCGATTACAGCAATGTTAGATGGTCAAACACCTTCAGTAGTTCAAACAGATTCAATCGGATGTTCAGTAAAATGGAAGATGTGATTTCTCATAAGAAATTAACTAAACAAATTACCCGCTCACGAATCTAAGAGGTCGATTGCCTCAGTCAGTAGAGTCATATTAGCCCAATATACCTTACTTTTCCATAATGTTTTACCATCTCCATCAATCAATGTAAACGATGGAGTTACTGGGCTTGCAAAAGCGATACTGTAGCCATAATCTGTATTTTGCCCAGTACTCATATCGATTGCAGGTTGGCCATCATCTGGAACTAATACTGGCCATAGAGATTGTGTAGTGCTATTTTCAGAAGCATATACTTCAATCACCTGATCTCTTGATTCAAAAGAAGGGTATCGATGAATGCTGATTATTCTAGTGTCATTAGACATATTTCCCTCCCGCATTGAGTCGGCAATCATTTCGGTCCAATCATGGCAACCCGAGCAACCAGCAGCAACCCATAAAATCAGTGTTTTTTCTCCATTAGCATCGGCTAGTAAATCCATCTGTTGACCCCGATCTATGTCTCTGCCAACAGTATCCGCTACCAAGTTTAATTTCTCAGGTAGTTTAATTTCTTGTTCAATCTCTTCCTCAGTAGTTTCCATCTCTTGAGAATTAATACAACCAGGAGCAACAAGGAGTAAAATTATGACAAAACACATTGCTTGTAGATTAGTCGCCATACCAATAGTTTAGCACATTGGCTTTTGAAGATTTGTTTAAATTCCAGTCTTTTGGAATAGCTGAACGGGCCTAATTACCTAGATATATTTGTAAATATGAAAAACTCCTTCCTCCAAAATCTACAACAAGTCCCGGCCAGTCGTTGTAGATTGTTCGAATGGATATCACAGGAGACTTTTGGCAACAAATTGACGGTTGGGCGAGTCCAGCCTTAGGCGGCTTTCTAATTGCTATCGCTATTTTCTTGCTACTGTCTGGTTCAAAAAACATCAAAGCATTTTCATTCTTTATCGGTTGCGCAATAGGGATGTTATCCAGTTCAATATTGTATGATGCACTAGGGACGACGTTGGCGATATCTGCTGGCGATTTCACACTGATTGCGACAATTGGTTGTGGAATATTGTCATTATTATTCATTAGTTTAGTATCGTTAGCAGTGACCCTTTACATTTCACTCAATGTGATGTTTGGGATCATATCTATGCTAGAAAGCAATGGATATGATTTAGAATTAGGTGTAACAGGTGGATTATTATTCTTCATTTCCTGGTTTATGAATCGTTTTTTGAAAAAGAATCTCTATGTTTTCGGTTCTGCAGCATTGGGCGCATTAATGGCGATATACGGTTTCTCAGTGTTCACAGGGCAAACGCCTTCGCAGGTTGACTTGGATAATCTAGTATTGCAATTCGGCGGACTTGTGTTATTCATCAATTCAGTTCTATACCAACGTTATCGTCTCAAAGAAGCCGAAAAAACTGAAGAAGATGAAGAATTAAGGACAGTACCAAAATATCTAGAAAAGAATAACTAGGGCAAATCCAACCACGGGTGGTTGAAAAGAGTCCTTCGTTGCGGTTAGTTTAAACTCCGTCTCCCAATCCCAAAACCATGTCAATCATAGCAGCATACAACGAAGCATGGGATACTGGAAACGTCGAAGCACTCGCAGAGATCATTCACGACGAGTTCGTCTTCAACCCTCACGTAGGTGGATATACCATGAGTAAATCCGACATGATGGGATTCGTCAGTGGCGACAGTATGCCAATCTCGGAAAACAACAGAATCTTGTTCGAAAACGATGAAGTTGGTGTTGCTCACTCTATTGTTCACTTTGCAAACGATTCTGACTCTGAAGCTGTCATGTCATTTATGCGATTCAAAGACGGTAAAATCATTTCAATGGAAACCGGTGCAACGCCACTCTCTGAAGATTACAAACTCGTCGGAAGCGAGTGATATTACAAAATCCCTGTAACAGGTATTTCAGGAAATCACTTTTGATAGTGATTACTTCAAACAAAGTAAGATTATTCAACAATTTTTTCAATGTTGAAACTTTCCCCCTCATGCCCCCACTTCAGCACGCCTGGATTATCTTTCTCAATAATGAAATGCTTAGTAGCAAATTCTTCCCCCCATTTAGAGTGAGGTGGGTCAAACAGTAACACAATTCGTGTACTATACATTCCAAAAGATCCCACGCCAGCTTTTGCAGGTATTCCATCGACTAGAACATCGTGCATTATTGGGGCTTCGGTATTTGGATTTTCTTCAAATCCATGGCTATCATTCTCTACTGCTAAAGATGTTTCAGTTGCAGGTTCGGTATTTATTTTAGGTTTTAAGGCCATGAGGTTGTATAACGCCCACTCTATTTTAAATCTTATCATTTTTATTCATTAGAAATAGCTGTGGGGCAAGTATTTACTCCTAATACCCGATAAAACGGGCAGTAGCCAAATGTTGAGGTAAGGACGGTCCATGTCCCTAAAACAAAAAAGGCGATTTCCCAATCAGCATTTGCAAGGTAATCAAATGTGACTAGGCCCAAGCCGGTAAACATTCTGACAGTCCTATCAAATCCACTCAAATTCATATCAATTCCTCAAACTTTTGCCATTACTCCGCTTACAATGTTGAATGGTTCAAACAGACGTTTCCAAGGAAGGTGTTCCGATCCAGCCATCTCATATGCTTGCTGAATCAATGCCATCGAAGCAATTCTCGGAACTAAACCTTTCGAATAATAATCAATCCATGTGTGTAGATAAGCTCTCTGAGATTTCGGTAAATTCTTTGGCAATCGCCCAACAGCCCGACGCAAAGCAGCAGCAACATATCTTTTCTGAACATTATGGCTCATGTATTCTTGAGCCCCAGTAATATATTCCAATGCTAATTCATTCACCGACTTATTTTCAGGGTTTACGGCCAACCGATTTCCAAGTATTCGTGGAGCATTAGGTGAGCGGCTTTGCAATAGCAGTTTGTGCTCACCATGAAATTGCTGTAAACTGGATCTAGTCCAACCTCTTTCTTCATATTTCCACCATAGGTCCATCATTGCAACACGAGCAAGGAAGTTTTCAGCCTGAACCGGTTCATTCAGACGCCCTTCTTCAATAGCGGGAATGTGCGGATAAAGGGTAGTGAATATCATTGAGAAAAGACCAGTACCATTTTTTTGTGGATGTTTCTTTTCACTATACACCTTAACGCGTTCAAGGCCACAACTAGGAGAACCTTTCTTGAATACAATTCCTGAAATTCTTTGATTAATCAAAGCATCAGATTGCAATTCACTCCACTCGGCCATTTTTTGAGTATAGTCTTCACCAGATCTAGGCTCAATTAGACGAATCCCAGCAGGGCTATTTACCAATCTTACTGTAGGCCTAGGAGTGCCTAATCCAATGCCTACTTCTGGACAAAAAGAAATCTTTTCAATATAATTATTTAATCGATCAAATAACGCAAAATTACAATGTCCGCCATTATATCGTACGTTTTGCCCCAATAAGCATGCAGAAACTGCTACTTTAGGTAAGTATTCAGGCTCAACCATACCATCACTAATTCCATTCCAATATATATACGATAGTTTTCAACCAAGAGTGGAAATTCCATTAATTTACCATGGATATTTCAAATTCCATAAGATTCCATCATTGATAATAACTTGTATTGCGAACATCATTGCTCCGACAATAGGCCAAATCGTTCCAGGTTGAATTCCATCCTGATGAGCACTCAAAGCAAACAGTCCAAGAAGTATATTTCCTAAACAAACGAGCAGTAGATTTCCAATCACCAACCATTTTGTCCAAGAGTAATCGCTACGGATGTGGAATGCGGTTAGTTCAAGCCAAAGGCAAGAAGGAATCAAGACCAATAGGAAAGCAATAAGCAAGCGTGTATGCCCTCCGCTATTTCCATTAGTCCAAGGCCATTGGACTTTTTCTACAGCTGCAGCGTCCCATTGATAGAGAAAATACCACCACATGATCAGGAATCCTGTTGCTGCAATAAACATACATATGACATTAAACGGCCGCCAAGACTCGGGAATACCGCCCCACAATTGGTTTGGATCGGCCATTCGATAAATTCCAATAACATACGACACCAATACCATCGGACCCAAGATGTATAAATTCAATCTAATAGATTCACGCGTTATTTCCATGAATTAATTTTAGATTACTGATGTATAAAATATCGTTTACCTTCATGCAACTGCCGGTAAAGAAAATGAAGAATTAAAAAATATCCAAAACATCTAGAACAGGTTTATCATTACTAGCGAACTCACCGATTTAGATGAGGTCTCTTGCGCTGATACTTTCCTGTTTGATGCTATGTGCATCATTAGGGGGTTGTTTAGGTGCACAAGAGCAAGAAGAAACAACCTCAGAACCGACTGACACAACCCCTCTAAGAGTTAACCACATCCAGGTCAAGGGAACTCATAATTCGTATCATCTAAAACCGATAGGTCCAACAATTCGCGCCTACGATTACTCTCATGAACCCCTTGATACACAAGCCCAACAATTTGGAGTAAGGCAATTTGAGATTGATGTTTGGTGGAGTCCAGGCCAGCAATTACAAGTCTATCATAATCAATATGATAGCAGAACTACCTGTCAAACATTGCAACAATGTTTGCAAGTACTACTAGAGTGGAGCGACTCAACACCAAACCATGTCCCTCTAACGATTTGGGTCGAGCCAAAAGAATGGACTTGGGCTGCGGTTGATGATACTACGGTGATCCAAGCTCAAGATATGTTAGATGATTTGGAACAAGAAATTAATTCAGCGTGGCCAGAAGAGAAGATAATCACTCCTGATAATGTTCGCGGAGAGCATCCAGATCTTTCAACTGCGGTAACTACTACTGGGTGGCCATTGCTTGATTCTTCAAGAGGAAAAGCCATTTTCGTATTACTGGGGGGTGGCGATTTGCGTACAGATTACCATTCTAAATTTCCAAACTTAGAAAACGCTACAATGTTCACAATGTCTGTGGAGAATACTCCTGAGTCAGCAATATTTTCCAATACCAATCCAATAGGTGATGCTGAAGAGATACAAGCATTGGTTGAGGCGGGCTATATCGTAAGAAGTCGTGCAGATGATGCCGAAGGTGGTGAAGCGGATACTAATGAGACCGAGCGCCGTGACAAAGCAATTGAAATCGGAGCCCATTCAATCTCAACGGATTATCCAACCCAAGTCGATGGCATTGAATATTGGCTTGATTTGAATGTAAGGTGCAATCCCATTTCTGCACCAATTGATTGTTCAGATGATGCAATTGAATGATATAGGAAATACTATTCAACTGCAAGTGAAGGAAATAATATGGACGATGCGAAATCAGTGCAACCTCAAAGCGCCCCGCTCCCTGGCCACCCTCAAACACCTACAATGCAGGATAGTGTTGTTGGCGGCGATATATACACGGGCGATGTGACGATTAATCACCATCATACAGAATCTGTAAACAACACCCTTAGCCGTACTGTTTGGATTACTACGGGGTTAATTGTTGCCGCTATTCTTTTGGCTATGTTCGGTGTGATGTCGGATGCTTGGGCAGTGCAAGAGGAATCGGAAACGATCGAGTTATTTGGGACTGAAATTACAACAAAGGTAGAAAGTGAAACGGGCCTTGACGATTTCTCAGTCACTATGTGCGTCAATGGGAATTGTACGACAGAGACCGAAGATTTAGGTAGTGAATATGATAATTGTACATCAAATGCGGCTGATATTGAATTAAATTCATCTGAAACAGAAGAAATTTGTGGTAACTTAGGAGATACGGCAAGAGCAGGATTTACTGGAATGATTTTCATCATAGTGGGTATTTGTGTAATGCTAACCACTCTTCTTGCTACGTTTATGGGTACGCGCGGCACTATACTCCCCTATGCTCAGTACTATCCATTTGGAGGCGCTGCACTCACTCTCGCTGGTGTTGTTGCTTGGAAAATGATATTGCCCGAGGGTGATGTCAGTCTAGGATATAGTGCTTGGATGACTATTGCCAGCATTGTTTTGGCAACAGGGGCAGGTGGATATACAGTGTATAAGGGGACAAATCCACGAATACCAGGGCTAGGTGTACGCGCTCTAACAGCAGAATCAGATTCTAGAGAGTATGTTCTTCGCGAAAATGCAATGGGTACGAAATCTACTTCTCTTGTTGAACAAGGCAAGGTTCTCCGTTTAGTATATACTAAATTAAACAACGAAGAAGTAGTTACAGAAGATCATTTTATTGTTCAGAAGGAATCTTTAACAGGTTTCACTCATTATCGTTTCGATTGGCTTGATAATGGTAAATATGCATGGTGGTTGATGACCGCTTTTGGAATTATTTCATTATTCAAAGATTCCCAACAATCGCCATTGCTGTTAATAGGAGCCTTACTCTCATTGGCCCAATTCTTTGATCCAGAATTATTGTCCTTTGAAACCAACTCAAGACGGCATCGTTTGCTTCTATACAGGCAGGATTCAAACCGGGAATTAATAAATTTTAGTATGGGCGAAATTGATTCCAAAATGCAACAATTGCTTAGTGGTGAACAATTAGATGGCAGCAGCGTCGAAGCCAAAGCAGCAGAAATTGAGGAAAATAGAGCGGCTGAACTCAAAGCGGAACAAGAAGCCGCAGTTGCGCTTGAACTTGCTAAGGCTGCTGCTGCGACAGCACCCGTAATTGCGCCCGTTCCAGCCCCAAGCGTAATACCTGGTATAGAACCGCCGCAATTACCAGTTGCTGAGAAACCATCAGGGCCGCTTGTTGTAAAGCCAGAAGTTGTTATTCCACCACCACCAGCTCCAACAGGAGTTCAACCATTACCTCCGCCATTGCCACTACCGCCACAAGCGCAACCACTACCTCCGCCACCACGTTCACTTCTTGATGAACCACTACCTCCACCACCGCCAATCTCGTGGGATGATTAAACAATACATCTTAATTTAAGCTAACATTAGCTAAAAGAAGAGTTTCAAAATGAAACATTAAGGGTGAAAGGTGGAGCACGGTGAGAGATTTGAACTCCCGTTTCAGGGTCTGCAACCCCGCTCATAGCCGCTCTGACAACCGTGCAACAACTAATCGGATTGGCCTGCCCTATTTCAACGCGTCTTTGTATTAGATTGCTATTTGGCTACAACAAACTTCCAATAATCAATATAAGGTCAAGATTTTATGTATGTTGCCATTAACAAAAACGAACGAAGATGACGGCTGGTGACGAGATGCGGCAACAGGGTAGATCTAAACCGTTCACGCCCGGAACCCTCGAAGTCAAAGTACGTCTTCCGGGTGAAGACATTCCAGAATCATATTTTCAGTGCAGATACGATGTATTGCGACACCCTCTTGGGTTTCCCATTGGCAGTGAACGCTTGGTTGATGATAGCGAAGCAATACACGCATGGGTGGAAAGAGATGGTGTCGTGTTATGTGTAGGCCGAGCCCACCTCATCGACGCATCGAGTGACGGTAGTGCTGCCGACCACGCAGGTCCAGGCGCGAGTATTTGCCCGGCATTCGGCCCTTTACAACAAATAAATTCACAAAATCGGCCCTCAATCCAAATTAGACAAATGGGAACTAGGCAACAGGGTAGGAGGCAAGGACTCGCTTCAACTGTACTTGCTGCATTGGAAACGAATTCCATACAACACTTTTCGGCGAAGACAGGCTTCTTACAGGCTCGTGAGGCTGCATTTTCATTCTATCAATCGCAGCACTGGCAGATGATAGACTCCCCCTATATCATTGAAAAAATAGGGCCTCATCATTCTATGATGAAGCAATTTTAAGTTCAATGCTTGATAAATGGTTGATTCTTACCTACTTACAGCATAGAAGGCAAACTGCGACCCAATATGGCAATTGCCAAAGCGAATTGGAGATTAATACATGATACAAAACAATACCAACAAGAACAAATCTTGTTATAACCAATCAACCAGCCCCAAGAGTATGGTGGCCTCGGAGTCAGATCAAAAGAAGCGGATAAAGAGCTACATTGAAGCGTTCAAATCATTATCCGAAAAAGATCCAGATGGTTTTGAATCGATCGCTCCCGAATTACTGCGGAGGTCTGTATGGAATTGGAGGGGGGCAGATCCTTACTTTTCAGAAAGACTGTCTCTTTGGTTAGACAAAGAGTGCCTATGGACTCCATTCCACGAGATAATCCCGAAATCAAAAAACACAGTTCTAGACCGCCCTGCCGTCAACGCTCCTTCTAAAGAGCATCTCAGTTCGATTCACAAAGAACTATTTTCTCGATTAGAAGAAAAGTTTGATGGCGATTTTAACCGGTGGGATGCGGCGATTAGAGATCAATTCATTGTGTTGGGTATGTTGGCAATCGCCGGAAAGGGCGGCGAAAAACAAGGTCGAATGGTCCATAACCTCGGAATTAGCGAGGGAGAAAATGGCCTAATACAAGGATCAAATGCAATCAGGGCTGCAAAAATAGCAATCTCTCGGATGGCAAAACCAATGAAAATATTCAATCCAGCAAAAGGCCATGGTTATGAAAGAGTTCACAGTTTCAGTGATTCAAATACATCTGATTTAGTTGCTCGATATGTTCTCAGCCATGATGCTTCAACATTACTACCACAATCACTATTGCGGAATAGCTATGATTGAGACATCCCATCGCGCTCTTCATATAGGGTCGTGTTGTTCCAATTGTTAGAGGGAACGAAGGGTTCCCTATGATCGACCCGTGGAATACGATGCAATTGGAGAACATAATCAAGGATACTAATAAAGCGAATAAACAAGACACTGCGAGCCAGTGTCGCGCCATCTCAACAGTGCTTGAGAGCCGTCTAAATCGCTTTAATAATGCCTTGAAAACAACTCGAAGCCAGTGCGCAGCATCGTATATATCCCAAATTGTGAATCCCATTACGTGGGCTGCACAATTGGAAAGAGAGAACAGCGGGTTCTCTATGTAAAAACAAACTAAAAAATAGGAAGTGAAAAAACATGAATGATAAAAAAATAATGAGCGTGCTAATTGCAATGTTCCTTGCTATCTCTGCATTAACTGCAGTGAGTGGTGACGGATCTGACCCGAACGACCCTACCGACGGTGGGGCTGATTGGGACGGTGACGGTTTAACCAATGCTGAGGAACAAGCTGAAGGCACTAATATGAATAATGCAGATAGCGATGGAGACGGCCTACCAGATGGCTGGGAAGTTTCCAACGGTCTAAACCCAACTAACGGTGGCGATGGAAATGCAGATCCTGATGGAGATGGCTTGACCAACTCCCAAGAATATGCAAAGGGTACCAACCCTAACAACTCCGACACTGATGGTGATGGTAAGGCTGACAACGTTGATCAGTTCCCAAACGACCCTAACGACGGTGAATACTCCGACTCTGATGGTGACGGCATTCCTGACGCATATGACCCTGATTTTACTGAATCAGGTGCTGGCGGCGGCAATGGTGAAACCGAAGGCGGTGGCGAATCC
>JAOMOG010000016.1 GCA_028353405.1 Candidatus Poseidoniaceae archaeon
GTGTAGAAAGTGGAGATGATGCTGCGCATTTACTAATAAAAAATCATGATTGGAAACATTTGGTGGTAGTTTGTGGAGCAGCCGGAGTTACAATCTATTCCGCAGACGGAAGTTCTGTCCATGCAGAATGTACATTGACAGACCTGCGACAAATGATTGGTTTAGTAGATGCTGCAGTGGTTGCTATTGCAGTTGCGATTTCAGAAAAACTAGGCGTTTCACATACCGCACAATTAGTAAATGCGGCATGCGAATGTATTCTTGCAGCAAGTAGTTCAGACTCATTTGTATTGAATCGTGATGATTTAGTGGATAGAATAGGCGAAATGGCTTGGAATCTCCAAGTATCCAAGCGTTGAGGTGATATTATGAGTTATTGGCCAAGGCCAACCACTGCCGATATCGGTTTACGTGCATTTTCTAATTCACCAAATAATTTAATGGTGGAGGCTGCCCTTGGAATGCAAAATATTCTATTGGATGATGAATCGAATTCACATCTAAATAAGCATCTAAGACACAATTCGCAATGGAATGTTAGTATTGATTGTGAAGAAGATGAATTTAATTATGATCTGCTTTTGTTAAAATGGTTGGACGAAATCCTTTATCGCAGCGAAATCAAACAACAATGGTTTGTTGATGGACAAGTGATTGTCAGCCATTCAAACGGAAAACTGAATTTGCAGGCACAAGTTTCATGGATCGATTGTGAATTAATTACTCGTGAAATTGAAATCAAGGCAGTCACAAGTCACCAGTTAAAATTTGAAGAAGTGTCTCATCAACATGAGATTATCAGTAAATGGCCAGAAGTTCCATCGTTTCAAGGACCTGGATGGTTTTGTGATGTCATCTTTGACATATGAATAAAGGTGGGAATCCGAGGGTGGACGCTCGTTCCTATTAGCCAAATCTGTACACTTCCTCCATCCCGAAACCCCACAGCACTCATGGCCCCGAGTAGGGCTGCTCCGTTCCCGGCCTGACCTAATCCCTCGGTTATCTAATTCCCGTTTTCTTCCGAAGACGGTTTATAGCACCCGAATCATGTGGGGGCGAGACATCAATGTCCGCATACAGAAACCAATAAGCCGCTTTCGCCGCCCCAAGGCTTTCAGCCCACCATAAAGACGATTTGTGGTATAGGGTACGCCTAGCTCCCCACCTATCCCATCCAATCCTAACACAGGCTATATTTGAACAACTCGCTTTGGCAGCAAGGAATATTATTCCGATTCCTGTTCAACTTGTTCTTCATATTTTGATGGACAGGAGGTTTTGATGATTTCTGCCTCAAAGATATATTGATTATTTTCAAATCTTAAAATCCCTTCAGCGTATACCGTTCTATTATCTCCAAGTCCATTGGATACTGAAGCTTGAGAAAAATCAATAATAACAGATTCACTATCACCATGCAGAATAAATGTTGATGTTTCATTGTCAATGCTTCCATCGGAAACTTCACCTCTAATAGCAATTGATTTGCCAATCAATGAATCAGGATCATCCATTAGAACATCTACAGTTCTAGTGGGTTCTGGCGCTTCTAATATTATGACACCAAGAAGGAAGATGGTAATTAATCCACCAATTATTAGGAATCTTGTTCTTCTTGCAATCATTCAATCACCTCTGTGAGAACTGCCTATGGCTTGATCCAAGGTTGAATAACCGTTTTGCTTCATTTTCTTATCAATACCATTTACTACCTGCTTTGTCAAGGATGCTCCCTCAAAAACAAATCCACTATAGGCTTGTATCAATGATGCTCCAGCGCATATTTTCTGCCATGCATCTTCTCCAGACATTATTCCACCAACTCCAACTATTGGGAACTCTCCATCAGTCATTTTATAAATTTTTGAAATCATTTCGGTAGATTTTTGCTGGATAGGTAAACCACTCATGCCGCCATTTTGAGTGAATACCCCTTGTTCCTTGCCGTTAATTTCGTTCGGGCGGCTCGTGGTAGTATTTGATGCAATAATGCCGTTACAGCCATTCGAGCGGGCTGTATTGACTATTGCAATCAATTGGTCATCATCCAAATCTGGAGAAATCTTAACCAATATTGGTTTTAGAGATATCCCATGTAACTTTGATTCAGATTCATTAACAGTCTTACAAGACTCAATTATCTCCTTCAGATCATCATCTTTCTGTAACTCTCTGAGATTAGGAGTATTTGGTGAAGAGACGTTTATGACAAAAACATCTGCATATTTCCATAACCTTTGCATAGTAGTTGCATAATCTGCGGCAGCATCTTCAAGTTCAGTCAATTTTGATTTGCCTAAATTTATCCAAAGTGGAATTTTTGGCTGCCCATATTTTGAAAAATGCTTATTGAGTTGTATTGCAGTCTTCTCACTACCAGGATTATTGAAACCCATTCGATTTACTAAAGCCTTTGATTTTCCTGCCCGAAACATTCTAGGTTTTGGATTGCCCAATTGTTCAAGCATTGTAATTCCACCAATTTCCATGAACCCTAAACCCAGTGATTCCCAGCCACGCAATGCTTCTGCTCTCTTATCCATCCCAGCAGCAATTCCGAAAGGATTCTTGAAATCTAAGCCAAATCTCGTTGTAGGAATACGTTTAGATGGTTTGTACATTAGTGATACTGAACTTCTAGTTATTGGATTGGAAACCATCATTCGTAATAATTTCAAGGCTCTACTGTGCGCTTTCTCTGAATCTTGAATTGCCAATAAGGGCTTGGCGATGATGCTGTATCCAAGTCCCATATTAGGTGGGTGATGAAAGGTATTCTTCAAGACTTGTGCTTGTATGGCCACAAATATGCGCATCACTGACCCCCAATGGCCAGCACTGCGCGAGGCTGCGAGAAGGATTTTGAGATTAAAGGAAATACGAATTATAATTCCTCCCGAATACCATTCCATCACAAATGAAATGATAGTAGGACTTGGAGAAAAACAGCCAGCGCGACTAACATTTCCACAATTAGTTGAGGGACCCGTCATCACTGTTGAAATGTTAACTCTGGAAGAAGAACTCAATGGAAAAATAATACAAATCTCTCACAATGAACCTGATTCAGATATTCTTTGGATCAAGGGTGATAATATTTTGTGGCTTGACATCATAGATGCTTGTGAAGAGTTGCTATCTGCTGGATACCCAGGTTGTATCGGATGTGGAGGTCCTAACTCAGAACAAAAATGGAACGAATCAAATCAAAGAATTGTCACAAGAAATATTAGTCCCCGCTAACCGTGATAATTTCAAAAAAAAATATGTTACTTTTGACTAGATACTAAAGTATCTATTTGCAGACCCTTTCAAATCTACTTTAGAGAGGGTTCAAGTATTGTCGCCATTGGCCTTCAAATCCATGGTAGTTCTCATCCTCGCTGAAAAACCAAGTGTTGCTGCTGATGTTGCTAATGTGCTTGGAGCTAATAATAAGCATGAGACTCATTGGCAAGGAAATGACTTGGTTGTCACATGGGCAATAGGTCATTTATTACAATTAAAGTACATGGACGACTATGATGCAGATTTTAAAGATTGGAGGAAAACAGTGGAAAGATTGCCATTCATTCCTGAGGAATTCCAGTATAAAGCAATAGGTGGTAGAGGAAAGAAACAACTTACTGCTATTACAAAATTGATTAAAGACAAAACTGTAACTGAGATTGTTAATGCTTGTGACGCTGCAAGAGAGGGTGAATTAATTTTCAGAACTATTGTAGCACATAGCAAGTCAAAATTGCCTACGAGCAGAATGTGGTTGCAATCGATGACGCAGGATTCAATTCAAAACGCGTGGGATGATAGAAAGCCTGGTGAAGAATATAACTCACTCAGAGATGCAGCTTATTCACGTAGCGAGGCTGATTGGATAATTGGTATGAATGGTTCTAGAATTGCCAATTCATTCCTCCCTAAGAAGAGAAATGAAAAGAGTGCTATTTCACTCGGTCGTGTGCAAACCGCAACGCTTGCCATGATAGTTGATCACGAGTTAGAAGTTCTAGCACATCAACCAGTTCCATACTGGCAATTGGAGGCTAAATTTACCGCAGGTGATGCAACATGGAATGCTCGTTGGGAAAGAAACGGGCACAAGGATGATGAAGACAGACCAGAATATAAGTCGCATAGAATAATTGAAGCATCTGAAAAAGAAAAACTTGAGACAATCTTATCTTCTAACACAAAGGCTGATGTGACACAAAAAAATAGAGACTCTGTTGAAAAGCCACCACTCAATTTTGATTTGACTGCTTTGCAAAGAGAAGCAAACAACATCTGGTCTTGGTCGGCAAAAAGAACACTTGGCGTAGCACAGGCTTTGTATGACACTTACAAATTGACAACTTATCCACGTACCGATTCGCGATACTTACCTGAGGATATGTTCGAAGAAATTACCAACACAATTCATAAGTTGGCTGCACAGGACAAATATAATTCACATGCACTAAAAATTGTGGATGCGAAAAATACCTCTGGTTCTGGCATGAATAATACAAAACGCAATTTTAATAATGCTAAAGTTAGTGATCACTTTGCAGTAATTCCTACTGGGAAAATTCCAGATGGACTCAGTGGAGATCATGCTAAATTGTATGATTTAATAGTGCGAACTTTCCTTGCTTCATGGTATCCTGAGGCGACTTGGGATGTACAGAAGAGAACCGCATCTATCGAAGGTGAAAATTTCATCAAAGAATCTCGCTGTCTAAAAGTTCCTGGATGGAGAGAAGTCAAGCCTAAAAAGCAAGATTTGCCTGAAGGTTGGAATTCATTACCATCAAACCCATGCAAAGCAGACATCACAGAATCTGAATTCAAAGAGGAGAAATCTAAACCGAAAAACCGTTTGAAGGAAGCAGGCTTGCTAAGATTGATGGAACATGCTGGTAAGCAAATCGATGATGATGACTTAGCAGCTGCAATCAAAGACAAGGGTCTTGGAACTCCAGCAACAAGAGCAGATACCATTGAAAAGTTAGTTGATAGAGGATATATTATCCGTTCACGTAATGGCTCGATAAGTGGGACTGCGCATGGAATTAGAATTATTGATGTCCTACGAAGAATCCCTGTTGATTGGATTACTTCGGCTGAACTAACTGGAGAAATGGAATCATCGCTTCTAAATGTTCAACGAGGTGAAGAACCAAGAGAGACATATATGCAAAGTATCGTTGCTAAGACTACTTCGATGGTCAATTTAATCCGCGACCACGACCGAGTTGAACTTTATGCGGATGAACCTTCATTGGGTGATTGCCCGAAATGTGGTAACCAAATAAAAGAGACTACATTGTCATACCAATGCACCGAAAATAAAGGACGCGACAAAGGTTGTCCATTCGTATTTTGGAAAGATACATCAGGCCGTTGGTTTGATAGAATCACCGCTACACGCTTAATTGAAAATAAATCAATAACTGATTTGCATGGATTCTTTAATCGCAATGGTGAAAGTTATGATGCAACAATCACTTTAGAAGAAGATGGTAAAGTAAAATCAGCAGGTGGCGAGACAACCGCTAAAATAACCGATGAAGAGTTGTGCCCTTGTCCTGCTTGTGAACATGGTACAATCCGCATTGGAACTAATGTATATGCTTGCGATTATGATGATTGTAAATTTAGAGGCGTTTCAAAGGAGATGTGTAAAAGAGCTATAACTGCTGAAGAGGCAAAGATGATTCTTACTGACGGAAAGTCACCACTACTGAAAGATTTCACATCTAAGAAAAACCGCCCATTCAATGCATTCCTAGTTCTGACTGGAAATAGAATAAGCTATGAATTCCCTCCTCGTGATGCACCTGCAGATGCAAAGAAGTTCCCTATTGTTGCAGGAGTTGTTGCTATTTGTCCGATTCATAGTGTTAATATTGTTGAAACTGAAACTACATATCAACCAGAGGAAGCAGGTTCAGGTTGTAGCATTCAATTGATGCGGGAAATCTCAAAAAGAGAGATCACACGTGAAGAAGCAAAGCAGTTAATTGAGAAGAAATCCCTCGGACCTTTTGATGACTTCCTCTCTAAGAAAACTCAAAAACCATTCGCTTCATCTCTTTATCTAAAGAAAAATGAATCTGTAGGATATAAATTCGCTAAGCGTTAATTACTACATATTTGGCGATTTATCTTTAATTTCAATGAGAAGGTTGATGGCTAATCGGTTGCGGTTGCAGTTTGATGACACAGCAATTGTGGGACGTTGTCATTGTCGGCGCAGGTCCAATCGGTGGTCGTTGTGCCACTTTATTGGCTGAAAGAGGTCACTCCGTGTTATTGCTAGAAGAACACAATGAAATTGGCCGTCCATTTCAATGCGCTGGATTAGTCAATCCAAGAGCAATGCGTTCTGTATCACTGGAAGATACCATTCTTCAAGAAATTGATGGGGCACTAATACATGGGCCAAGTGGAACTTTAGTTCCAGTAGGAGAAAAAAATAATCCACGGACATATGTTGTATGTCGTAAGAAATTTGATCAGGGTGTTGTTCAACAATCTTTGCAAGCAGGTACAGAACTTTGGCTCAATTCGATGCCAGTAGATGCTTCAGTAGATGATAATGAAGTTAAATTAACAATCAATAGGGATAACGAGATTATTAACTTGAAATGTAAACTATTACTCGGGTGTGATGGTGCTCAATCTTGGACTAGAAGATATTTCAAAATGGGTAAACCTAAAGAATTGATGATTGGTTTTCAAGCAGAAGTTGTTGGCTATCAAAGCGATGATAGATGGCTAGAAATGTATAGCGGTTCGAAAGTGGCTCCAGGTTTTTTTGCATGGGTTATACCTTCTGGACTCGGTACTCACAGAATTGGAATATGGTCAACTGCTGAACATTTGAAAGGTCGTTCAGTTGAACAGTGTTATCACGATTTAATCAATCACCCACTCTGGGCTGAAAGGTTTAGCGAGATTCAAGAAACTGCAAGATACTGCGGGCCGATACCGAGTGGAATGGTAAAGAATCCCATTAAAAATAGAGTTATGCTAATCGGTGATGCAGCTGGTATGGCAAAACCTACCACTGGGGGGGGTATCGGGCCAGGATTCAAACAGATTGAGATGATTATTGATGATCTTTCAACAGCGATTAACAATAATCAATTATCACAAAAGGAATTGCAAAAAATTGCCCTGAAAAAGTGGCATGAGATGAAAAGAACTCAAGATAAAGCAAGAGCATTAAGGGATTTGTTAGTTAGTAATTGTACCGATGAAGAGTTAGATCTTCATTTTGAGAATTTTTCTAAGCCTGAAGTTTTACAATTGATCAACTCAGTCGGAGATATTGAAAAACCAGTTCCATTAGGGTTGGCGCTATTGAAAAAAGTACCAGCTTTCCGAAAACTTGCCCTGAAGGCAGGGGTCAAGTTATTATTCACATGAGGGTTAGAGATGGGTTTACTGGAAGTACAACATTTGGTTAAATACCCTCCATTTGAGGCACATAGATTAGTCGCATCAGAGTTGCCAATCTCAAAGAATAATGAAATCCTCGCAGATGATATTGACCTACAACAGGCTTTAGAAATTGTTTCAAAATCAATTCCAAGTTTCAAAATTGGAGAGAAATCAAGTTGGTTGATAGAGCGAAGATATTTGTTTGATGGAGATACAATCAAGCATGAAGTCTATGATTATGGTGTCGAGGACGATTCAGAGTGGCCAATAATAGTAGAAAAACAACGTAGAGGGTGGTACTTAACTCCTCATCCAATACATGCAACTGCTAGAAGATTCATCAATAGAGTAGTTTATGTTCTACTGCTTTCACTTCTATATTTGTTCATCGAACCTTTACTTCATTCAATAGGAATTCCCGGAATCGGAACTGAAACTGTTCGTATAGGACTACTTGATTACCCGTTACTGGCATTGGTAGTAGTACCGCTCTTTTTTATTCCTCTCGGATTACGTGTTGCAGCAAATTTCAGTGATTTACAAAAACAAAAACGATTCCTCTCCGATCGACCCTTGATTCCAGAAATAGAAATTATCGGTGACGCAACCGCTGATAAAAACTTGAAATTAGAAGTTAAATTTGAGAAGATATATGATAATTGGAAATCAATTTCTGTTTATTGGAGAGTAGGTGCACTACCCCCAGCTAGGGATGCCGTTTTTTCAGCTTTGAATCGTACAATTGAAGGTCAACCACCTCCCGGGTTAACTACCAAACTACCACACCATTGGGAAGTGGGCTTGGATGATGGAACCGGGGCAGGAGAAGATTCTCCAATGCAACGACAAGGGGTGAGAGGTGGGCTATTTTTACGTCCTATGCGCGTTATGCAATCTGGTGGTAAAGTTGAGCACAGTGAGGGTGAAATCGTTCTGAATAATCCACAAAACTCATGGCCGGGAACCACGATAACCCCTCTTGTGAGAATTCATTGGGAAATTATAGTTCAAATTGAAAGAGAAAATGAAGGTCCTTTATTGTGGGTCGAGCCACTTAGAGTGAAACATTCCTCCGAACATGTTGAGCAGAAGACTTTGATGGTCAATGACGGTAGAACTGAGTCCAATATTATTTGATGCCTGTTATGCAACACATTGAAGGGTTGGCTTAATCCATGCAAATACATGGGCAATCAGCGTAGTACTGCGGTGATTTTGATTTTCGTGATGTTGAGCGCTGGTTGTTTCGGCGCTGCAGATGATATCGCCGAGGAAGAGATAGTTCCTGCAGTCAATGAATTGAGTCTCAGTGTACTGTTTATTGAAGCGCAATCGAGTGCATTATTAGGTGAGATTGTGAGTCTTGAAATTTCAGTTCAAAGTCAAGGGGAAGGGGATTGGCTCGCTACAGTTTTAATTTATCCAGAAGTTGAATTTGCTATGACACAATCTGATGATAGCGTAAATATTATTTTCATACCAAACGAAATTGTTAGTTACAGTATTGCGGCGACATTTGAGGCAGCTAATGCAGAAACAATAATTATTGATAGTCCAGTAATTGCAACGCATGAAATATTGGTTTCACCTCCTGTTGAAGGTGCACCAATTTTGAATTCTCCACCTCTATTATCGCTAGAAGATTTTGGATTAATATGGGTCTCAGGCTCGATTACACACGATTACATAGATAGTTGTTCTTTGAGTTACTCGAGTGAGGGAGATCAAGGTCAAGTCGATGTAAAATCTGATGGAACTTGGAAAATGCTCACTGAGTTATATGATGGCGTGGCAGAAGTAACAATCACACTTGTCGCAACTTGTGGAGAATGGACAGTACTTAGTGATACATCAACGACAACTATCATTGTTGAAAATGCAGGAACTGATGCTGATGGTGATGGAATCCTGGATGAGAATGATAACTGTCCTAATGGTATTGGAGAAGCCGAGGGTTGGATTTCTTCTACTACAGACGATATCGATTCTGATGGTTGCAGGGACCGTGATGAGGATGACGATGACGATGGTGATGGGATTGAAGATGTCAATGATAATTGCCCTAATTCTGTCGGTTGGATAAGTACCTTAGATGCAGATTATGATCAAGATGGATGCCATGATGAATCTTTTGATTTGGATGATGATGGTGATGGCGTTAACGACTTAGATGATTCCTGTCCGATGGGACTAACTGGATGGACTTCTAATCTATACAGTGATTGGGATGGCGATGGATGTTCTGATTTAGATGAAGATGATGATGATGATAACGACCAAAGAAATGATACTATTGATTCATGTTCTAAGGGATTAACTTCTTGGATTCGAGATGAATTGAATGATTTTGATAATGACGGATGCTACGATAGTTCCGAGGATGATGATGATGATAATGATGGAATAAGTGACTATAATGCAACTGGTGCAATATTAGATCTTTGCCCACGTACTCCATTATCTGGCATTGATGTTGACGAAGATGGTTGTGCATCAATTGAGAGAGATAGCGATTCCGATGGAGTTCACGATTTCTATGATATGTGCGAGGGGACTCCAGCCAACATTGTAGTAAACGCAGTTGGATGTGCCGATATCGATGATGATGGTATATTTTCAAATGTCGATATTTGTCCTGATACGCCTCAGCGTTGGACTGCAAATAGTTCTGGATGCGCAGTTATTCAACAACCTATTGCTTGGACTTCAGCAACAACATTGAATGGTCCAATGCAAGAAGTGCCACATTTCAGTATCCCCACTTTGGATGGAACATTCTATTTTGAACAGGTTTGGAGTGGAGAAGATGTTTACTTATTTATGTTCAAATATACAAATAGTGATGGAAGCTCTAATTCTGCCACATGGGGTCAAAACCCTGGGAAATTAATTCGCGCTCTTCCAGATAATACACACTTGTTCTTCGGCTCATTTGATTCAACTTATCACAATGATGTTACTCAGCGGAAATCGGCTGTAATTGCAGCACTAAACCCTTCAGAGGAAACAAAATGGCAAGATAGAATCCACTATATTGACCAACGTGCAAGCAGTATAGGTGGAGGATTAGGTCAAATGATTAATTCATTCAACAATCCAGCATACATGGGAATTGACCGATTCCAACTTTCTCGCGAAGTCGGTTCATTCTATGATTGGCCAACCCAAGCAAATGACCCAAGCCATATCGCATTTGAACCAGTTCAGTGGAATGTTGAATTCCCAACAAAGGTGAGAGAATTAGACCCAGCTGTCGAAGTTGTAACAATTATGGATTTCCAAAATCATGCTGGTGGCTGGAGTGGCGGATTCAGTAGTTTTTCAAATGCTACATTTGACTTAACAAATAATATCAGTTCCTATGATACTCTCGAAGTATTTCATGAGCATGCTTGCCCTGATAGGGAAAATAGGCATAGCAACTCCGACGGTAGTTCAGGCGGCTGTCACGAATGGGATTATCTTGCAAATCTGTATATTTGCAATGCTCAAAATAGTTCAGTGTGTAATACTGAAATTATGCGATGGATCACCACATATGGAAGAGAAGGTATGTGGCTAACCGATATTTCACCATACTTGTTCATGATAGATGATGGAGAAGACCGGCGATTCAAATATGGTGGTGCCAATAAGGGTGATTTAACAGTAAAATTCCTCTTCAGTAATTGGGGTAGTGGTGAGCGCTCGTATGAAGCTGATTACGCATTCTCTGGAGGACAATTCGATGGAACATATAATAACGAATCTAAGTACGATAGACAGATGAATTTTACAGTACCATCGTGGGCAACTAAGGTATCATTGGTTGCTACAATTACAGGGCACGGTTTCAATAAAGATGCTGCTAATTGTGCAGAATTTTGTGATCATGAACATCACTATTACATGAATGGAAGCCACACCTATGAATGGCATCCAGTTGCTCATAATCAAGCCAATGGATGCAAGGTTGAAATCGCCAATGGCGTTGTTGCAAATCAATATGGTTCTTGGCCATATGGTCGAGCTGGTTGGTGTGCTGGCCAGGATGTGAAACAGTGGACCTACGATATCACTTCATGGAGTAACATGGATGGTGGAAATAATCATCTAACCTACAGAGGTTTGTACAATGGTCAAGAATATACTCCAAGCGAAAATATTGGAAATGGTCAACGTGAGATTAGAGCTGTAATCTATGTGGTCTATTCTGCTCCAACTATCAGTTGATTACTGAATAGGAGTAGGTGCTTTCATAGAGGATACTTCTGCTGTTAGTATAGAAGTTGGAAGTAGATTGTAGTCAGAATCCCTTCTCATGGGCTTGAATCCTGCCCTAAAGATTACATCTTGTAATTCTTCTTCACTTGCGCTTAGTTTTGTAGTACCTGATGCAGAAACAACGTTTTCTTCCATCATGGTAGAGCCAACATCGTTAGCACCACCAAGTAATGCCATTTGAGCGACTGCAACACCCATTGTTGGCCATGATGATTGAATGTTTTCAATATTATCAAGGAACAGACGAGATACCGCTACATGGCGAAGATATTCACTTGAACCTGCACCTAATTCGAATTTGTTTTGCCCTTTATTGCGCCTTCCAAAACTGTTTACTTCAAGTTGAACTGGCCAAGCGATAAATGATGTAAATCCTATCTTGTATTGTTGTAAAGATTGGTCCTGTAATTCTCTTAGTCTAAGCATGTGTTCGACCCTCTCGATCGCACCTTCACCGAAACCAAACACATTCGTAGCACTAGTAGTTAATCCAAGAGATTGTGCCTCTTGCATAACTCTAAGCCAATTCTTCGGAAGGCCTTTTTTGGGAGAAACATCATTCCTAACCGACTCAACTAGCATTTCTGCTCCACCACCAGGAAGACCATGCATTCCAACAGATTGGAATTTTTTGAGAACTTCAAGGGTCGTCAAACCACTAACTTCTGCAATGCCTTCAATTTCAATAGGTGAAAAACAATCTAGGTCAATAGTTGGGTGATTTATTACTAGTGAAGAAATTAAATCTTGATACCATTTTATCGGCAACTCAGGATTTACTCCCCCTTGCATCAAAATTCTACTTCCACCAATTTCTTCCAATTCCACTATCCTTGCGCTAATCTCTTCAAACGTTTGAGTATATGTCTCCGGATGGTTTGGAGGGCGGTAAAAAGAGCAGAATTGACAATTAATTGTACAGACATTTGTATAATTTATATTTCTGTCAATTAGATAAGTTACATTTCCTTCAGGGTGCATAGATTTTCTTCTAGCCATTGCCGCTGCCATTAATTGATGCAATGGAGCGTTGTCATACAACTCAATTGCCTGTTCAGGAGACAATCTATATTCAGAACTATTCGTTTTTGACCAATCGGCCTGTTGCTTTAATATCTGAATCCAATCCAATCGGAACACCTACTCGAAGTCTTTTCCAATCAATGATTCCAAATCTAAAATAGTTTTAGGACAGTCTTTGGTTAATACATCTGGATCAGTAGAAGTAACAAGAACATCATCCTCTATACGGATACCAATATTTTCATATCTTTCTGGGCAATCAACATCTGGCCTCCAAGCTCCAAAATATAGTCCAGGTTCAACGGTTAGACACATTCCTTCTTCAAGCAAACGTGGTTCACCATTCGGTTTGTATATCCCAACATCATGGACATCCAAACCAATCCAGTGTCCGGTGTTATGCATGTACCACATTTTGAGTTGGCCATTTTCCATGCATAGGGCTTCATCTAAAGTTTGAGTAATTACACCTAGTTCAATCAATCCTTCAGCTAGAACTCTTCTAGCAGCCTCATGAGGGGCGTTGTAGGGCCTTCCTACTCGGCATTCATCAATCGCTGCTAATTGTGCATTGAGAACGAGTTGATAAATCTCTTTCTGAGGAGTGGTGAATTTTCCATTTATTGGCCAAGAACGAGTGATATCTGCGGCATAGCCGTTGTATTCTGCACCAGCATCTATCAATATAATCTCACCATCTTGACAGATGTCATCATTTACAGTATAATGTAAAACAGTTGCATTTTCCCCACAACCTACTATTGAAGGATAAGCCCATCCACTTGTTCCAGCGTAAGAAAAGAAGCCCTCGATTACCGATTGTAATTGATACTCTCTTCTACCCACTGCGGAATGACGCATTGAGATCTCGTGTGCGAGTGAACTTATTTGTGATGCATGGCGCATTTGAGAAATTTCTGCTGCAGATTTTCTCAATCTTAATTCTGCTATTTTTGCAGAAGGGTCTTCAATAGAGATTGGACCATTTCCGAACTGTTGGCGACCTCTATCTCTCCTTTCAATGGCATCGTTGACCATGTTGTCCACGAATGAATTGATACCACTTCTAAGCAAGATTCGATTTGCTTTAGCAATCATTTGTGCTAATATTGTGGAAGCATCTTCTATTGAATGTGCAGAATCAATTGCCCATCCTTTTAATGCACCCTCAACACCCTCTCTTCGACCTTCCCATATCTCTTTGAGTGTATCTTTTGGTTGAACAAATAGTGTGACAATCCACGATTCTCCATCATTATGTGCTGTCATTAAGGACTCCGGATCTTTCCAGCCGGATAAATAAAGCATATCGCTGCTACTACGGTAAGGGTAATGGACATCATTGGAACGAGTAGATTCCATGTTTGGGCAAATAATTAACAGGTCATCAGGCCTCAACTGCGACAACAATCTACTTTGCCTTGAACGAAACTCATCGATGCTAATATCTGCAGGTTTTTCACCAATCTGCAACATCGCCGTCTCGAACATAATGACAGCCAAGGGCCACCCCATTTTCAACCGTTGCACTGTTAGATATTATCTTCAGCGGATTTGTTGGCCCATATGTCATCTTCAATGGTATCTGTCGATATATTATTTTGTTCTCCATCCACATTTTTGCCCCCGCCCCATTTCGGGATATCCCCGGATGATGCCGAACCTCTGGATTTAACGATCATGTTTCGCATTACGATGAGTCCAGATATCAATGCAGTCAATCCAATAATTACAATTATTGCCAAGGAATTATCATCTTTACCAATTTCTTCTTCAACAAAGAATGTAAAATTAATTTGTGATTCTGCTCCATCATTATCAGTAACCACTAGTATTACCTCTTTATGTCCTGAAAATGAATAGTCGGCTTGAGTTAATATTGAATTTCCACTTAACACAGCATTTCCATCTATGTACCACACGTACTGCAAAGTGTGTATATCATCTAATGTGTCTGAGCTTGCAGAGCAATTTAACACCCAATTATCCGTATTTGCAGGAGTTAACAAACTACCATTGTTAACTTCAAAACCATCCAATGTAAGGTGTGCATGAGGGGCACTGTTTGATACAGTGAATGAATGATTAGTGGTAACAAAGTGACCACCTATATCCCTTACAAGTAAATCAATAGTCCACTCTCCTGAAAGGGTTGGAATTAAATTCAATGAATAATCATCTTGAATCTCTTCATTTGTAGGACTGCGTACCTTACCATCTGGTGAATGAATCATCCAAACGATATTTTCACTCGAACCACTGTAGCCATCATCGATAAAGGCTGAAATGAAAATAGTTTGAGATTCTATAACCTGTCCTAGTCCACTTAAATTTACTATTGGCGCATGGGTGTCAAGAACTATAGCTAGAGTTTCAGTGTTCGAATTCAATAACAAGGCATCAGTAATATAAAATTCCAATTGATAAATACCATCCTCAATTTCCATTTGCAATGGGTCTAACGTAATTGTAACTGTACCATTGTTATCAGATTGATTGAATGTTATCGGATGAAAGTCCTCAAAACAAACCCCATGAGGTGCTTCGCAAATGGTGGAAAAAACTGTAACTCCAGTGTGATTGATATTCGATGTAACATATTCTAGTTCTATTGAAACTGGCTGTTCACCGACTATTGTCGTCTCATATTGAAGATCTAATATCATTGGTCTATGCTCTGATACTCCAAGATAAACAATGATTGATTTTGTCATTGGGTCTAATCCATTTGGAATTGAAACGGTAAGCAAACAAGTGCAATTAATTTCTGCAATATTAATTTCAAGTGTCCAATTCCAAATATTTTCAGATACTGGGGTGACATCACTAAAGTGTGAACCTGAATCCTCAAGGTTCCAACCTGAAATCCCATCACCTACATTCCATAATTCCCATGTTGCTTCACTTGGAGCAAGTGTAGTTGTTCCATTTAGAAGTATATTTTCGGTGAAATGAGTACCATCTTCTTGCTGGATAACTAAACTGTAAGTATCTTCTTCAATATGATGCGCAGAGACAAGCATAGCAAGTGTCGAAATGCCAAACAGGAGGCATACTAGGAAGGTTGCAATCGACCTACCTTCGCCCATGTATGTCGTTGCAATGCTATAAGACATCAAGTTTAGCATTGAATGCTTAACTTTCAATGAGATTATTCATCAAACGGATTACACAACTCACCCTGACCAGGATATGATAATGGGTTTCGTGGATTTGTATCCCACTTGTATTCACAGAAGTTTACATGGCCATCGCCGTCAGTGTCCACCATTCTATCTGCAGCATCGTCAGGATCAAACTTGAAATGGTATTCCCATCCAGTTGCCATACCATCATTATCGTGGTCTTGGTAGTAAACCTCAGGTCCATCATTCCACTCATCACCGTCTGTATCATTTGAAACAGGGTTAGTCATGTTCTGCATTTCTTCAAGGTTGGTATAATTCTCCAAGTTATCATAGAATTTCTTTCCATCCGGAGTTTCAGGGTCAATATGACAATCGGAGTTAGTAGTATCATTGTAACCAGGACAATATTTCTTAATCAATCCTGAACGATTCAAACCGTCTCGATCAGGGTCTTCTTCACCATCCCATGTGCCATCTAAGTCACTATCTGGCATAGAAGGGTCCATCACACCACGAGCACCGTAAACGCTGGTCGTTGAATTATCGGTTAGTCCAAGTTCAAGAGCGACTTCAGAGTAATGCACTTCCCACCCATCTGGAAGACCATCTCCATCAGTATCATCGTCAACAGGATTTGTATTCCACCTGTCTGGTGCCTCAGCACTATTAGGTAAAGTGTCATTATCTACATCGAAAGTATCATCTTTCAATGAATCTAATGATGGATCTAGTGCCCATCTACCTGAACAACCATCACAATTGGAATTAGATGGCATCGAGAATCCGGTTAGATTCATTTCAGATACTTCGTACTTAGCTGTTTGAACGAATCCTCCAAGCCAATTTTGCCAAACATATCCACCAGCACTCATAGAACAATCATCATTTTGGCTAGGTGTACAACTTGGTCTCTGCCAAGATGATGTTGCAACCCATAGTGAATGGGAATTAGTATTCTCTTCCGTTGATTTAACTTGCATTTCCCAACCATCAAGCATTCCATCAGAATCTGTATCATTAATCAGTGGGTTTGTTGGATTCTGGAATGGCCTTGGAACAAATAATACCTCATGTCCGTCGATTAGGCCATCTGCGTCAGTATCCGAATTGTTTGCGTGAGTCAAGAAGTTATCAGCACCTGCAATGACTTCTTCTCCATCTTCAAGACCGTCATTATCTGTGTCAAACATACATGGGCTTGTAAAATATGATTCACCTTCCCAAGAGAAACCAGCTAATGATTCTGATTGATCTCCTAATCCATCACCATCAGTATCAGGGTTAGAGGCGTTCGAACCTTGGTTACAAATTGTTGCAAACTCGTCATAGTCGCTCAATCCATCTGCATCTGTATCATACAAACCAGGGTCAGAAGTAACCCAAGTTCTTTGGACACCATTATTGACAACAAGAATTTCCCAACCCATTACTTCTATTCCATCAATTAAACCATCACCATCAGTATCCGCATTCAACGGGTTTGTAGAGCGTCCATCAATAATGCCATCTCCATCCCTATCTCTAGCATTATATTCCATAAGATTAGTGAATTGTTCTTCTGGTTCTACGATTTCAAGCCAGACATCTAGTCTTGATTCAATAGTTTGTCCCAAAACAACATGAATTTCATAGACATAACCATCAACTGGTGCTGTAAGAGGAATTGTTTGTTTATTTCCACCACCAAGAGTAATTTGAGCACGTGCGACTGTTTGGTTCGCGACTACCCATTGGTCTTCTTGTACATCAATTCCAACAACTACTGCTGTAAGTTCCAATGTGTCATAACGTACTGCTCCATCTCCGTCAGCATCCCAGCCATCATGGTCTGGGTCAAGATCACCGTTAGAACCATCTCTAGGATGAAGTCCATTAGATGACTCCCAGCCATCAGGCATTCCGTCAAGATCTGTATCAAGTCTCCAAGGAGATGTGAAATTTGTTGGTCCAAAAATAAGTGCAACCTCATATTCCTCAAGGTTATTCATTCCATCTTCGTCCCAGTCACCATACCCATCAGAGGCATTGGAAGGGTCAAGTGTTAGAAAATCATTCATTTGAGGAGCTTCTAATTGATGAGAATAGCAATACTCGAATCCATCAGGCATTCCATCTCCATCAGTATCCCAATCCGAAGGACCGTTGTTTTTTCCGTCATTATCCATGTCTTGTAAGAACCATGCTTTTTCCATTCCCATGAATGGTGCTGCTCTGTTAATCGATTCTAACAGTGGGACATTACAATCCTCACCAGATCCAACGAATAAGGAAACTGATGTATTAGAAACTTCAACGATATCGTCTATAAGATCCATATCTGAATCTCTTGAAGTTGGATTTGTCCCAAATTGTTCTTCCTCGAAATTTGCTAGACCATCATCATCTGTGTCAAGGACCATATCACAGGAATGGATTCCTGCAGGGTTTGCTAAATCATCCCAATTAGCATTACCATTTTCTCCATCAAATCTCTCTGAGAGGGCATCTGTCATAGCTTGGTCTAAAAGTAGACAATCCCAGTTCCCAGATAATGGGTCGAATAAATCCACAGTTCCACCAGGGGTTTGAACTGTTGTAGTGTAAAGTGATTCCCAACGGTCACCAAGTCCATCATTGTCTGAATCAGACCTTTGTGGGTCTGTTCCTAAATCTGCTTCCTCTTGATTAGTCAAGCCATCTCCATCTGGGTCACCGGTTGGACCTTGATTTGGATCTGGCCAAGATTCTGTTTCGTTCTTTTCAGATGCATCTTCGGTATCCGCTTGGCCTGGTTCTGTTTCCAAGTCCTCAGATTCACCATTATCTAGCGGATTTAGGCCGTGTTCTACTTCCCAACCGTCACTCATTCCATCATTATCTGTATCCGGATTGTCTGGATCAGTACCGTATTGAGTCTCTTCTAGATTATCCGCAAGTCCATCCCCATCACTATCCATAGCAGTTGAACTAGTCGTGCCTTTGCCATACAAATCATCTTCTACTGCACTATCGTATTGACCGATAGATTCACTGGTTTGATAGTATCCAGAGGCGCCAACAAAAAGGGAACCAAAAATTAGAGTCGAAACGATTGCTACATAGGCCATTTGGTTGTGAGTTAGGGACATTAGAAACACCTTGCACATACGTACAAAATCCCCGACTCTATGTATCGGTTATAGTCCTTAACTATGGATGGGCATAAAAATACTCATAGAGAACTAGATTTTAGTGAAGAAAATTTTAATATTTTATAATCAAATATGCCTAAAAAAAGCAATAAATACCACTATTTGGACGAAATATGACTAAACATATTCTAACTTTGAACTTATTTTGACAAAACATTGCTTTTCGGAGAAAATAATGTCCATTTTAGCAATTCTACCATGGGCTCTTTGCCAAAACGCCATCAATGCTCCAACTGAAAATGGAAGCGTTGGCGAGTGATTAAATGAAAATTCAACCGCTCCATTTTCACCAATTGATGAAACTTCGGTAGGACAAATAAAACCAAAATTTCCTAGAAGATGCTGGCACTTATCAATCCACTCAGAATCTGAAAGAATGTATATCGGCCGTTCGCTTTGTTCAATTACATTCGCCATTGAAAATGCAGTGCAAAGAAATGTTGATTTTTCTGCATCATTTAATCCAACAAAAGTCACCGACTGCGACAATTCATCACCTATATTCAATGTTCTCGACTGTGTATTGTATAGCAATCTAGTCAGTATATTGGCTGGAATGAAAACCATTCTTTCTCCTTCATAATCCCAACCGCCATTTTTTCTGACCACTTGAAAGTCACCGACTTCAAAGAGTGGAGAATAATTGAGATGGCAATCCGTTGTCCAAGTAAATTCAGTAACTTTCTTTGAAGGAGAAATATCGCGGAATTCTTCCTTTAGATTTAGAATTATTAATTCAGAATTGGGCTGAGTCCAAGAAACCTTGAACCTACTATCTCTGCAATACTCAATAGCAGCCAGGGCAACTCCTACAGTAAAAGGAGCTATTGTTGGAGACAATATTTGCTCATCATCGATTTTTAATTCACCCCAACCATATTGCAACCATCTGGATGCAATGACCTTTTTTCTACGGGATTTTTTGAAAAAACCACCTACGTTGAATTGGCTATTATTCATTAAATGAAACTCTTCCTCGTCGGTTGCTGCATTTACCAGTTTTCTTCCCATGGGGACACCTATTATTTTTTCAAAATGAATCCACCAAGATTCAAATTCCATGGCCTTCCATAAGAGAAGGTGATTGCCATCTGAATCAAAAATATGCCCATTCATATCTTTCTTGAGTATACTCTCAAGTGCTTTACTCAATTCATAATCGATGAGTTCATCTTCACCATCGACTAAGGGCATAACTGCCCCTTATCAAAATCTTCTTTGACTGTTACTATGCGATGTTCAAAATGGGTAACCATTGAGATTATCTTCATTGAAGCAATAACGAATGGTTTGGAACTCTGATTTTAATTGTTTTACATCCTTCTTGACGCTTTGTGTATCTTCACCTTTGATCAATACCCTTGCGTAAAGTGCTGCGACCTCTTCCATTTGGGTTTGGTCCATGCCGACGCGAGTTAATTCTTGCACACCAAGCCTCAAACCAGATGGAGTTAGCGCTTTTGTATCCCCAGGGAGCATATTCATGTTGGTAATAATTCCTGCATCTTCTAGTAATCTTGCAGCCTTTGCGCCGGCGCCTGAATCTAGATCACCATGGCGAGTCAAAACTTGGTGAGTGGCTGTATATCCTCTCGATTCAGCTAATACATCAAAACCTTCAGAAGCCAATGCAGATGCGAATGCTTTTGCATTTGCAACTGTATCTTGTGCGTAGGCTTGACCATATTCTTCAAATTCTGCTAATGCAACTACTTTTCCAGCTACATGGTGAAGATGGTATGAAGAACATACTCCGGGGAATATTGAATTGTTCAACTTCCTATGGAATTTTTCATCCTCACTAGATGAGAGGAGAAATCCACCCTGTGGACCAGGGAAGGTTTTGTGAGATGAACCTGTCATCACATCAGCCCCTTCTTTCAATGGATCAGGGAATACTCCACCGGCTATTAATCCTAACACATGCGCACCATCGTACATTACTTTTGCACCAACTTCATGTGCAGCATTAGCAATTTCACTAAGTGGGGTAGGGAAAAGAAATACTGATTGTCCAATTAGTGCAACTTTAGGTTCAATATCTCTAATCAGATTACATGCACCATCTATATCAGGCTCCATTCTATCCTCATTCCAAGGATATGTGGATAAATTAAGATCTCTAAGACCAACAGCGCCCATTCTAGCATGAGATATATGTCCGCCATCTGCTGTTGATACTGCTGTTATTTGATCTCCTGGTTTTGCTAGGGCTTTTAGCGCACCAATATTGGAAACTGTTCCGGATGTGGATTGGATATTGGCAAACGGTGCATTGAAAACTTTCTTAGCCAAATCAATACCAATTGATTCAATTGTATCAAAATCATCACAGCCTTGGTAATATCTCTTCCCTGGCAACCCTTCTGCGTACCTTCCATGCAAGTCACTAGAAACTATTTTTTGAACCATTGGAGAAACAATATTCTCTGATGCGATCATACCGAAACCATCTCGGTACAAATTACCGCTGGCTTGTGCAGCATCCATCACTGCCATTGCCTTACTCAAATTAGATTGTGAAGGAGACCATGCTCCTCTTCCCTCGGACATAATACAAGGCTTTCATGTACGGTCTTTGAATTAATGGATGATTTATTTTAATAAAAACGAGCAAAGATGAAAATATTGTTGATCAAAGGAACGATATATCGTCATCTAAATCATTTTCAGTATTCTTGCGTCGTGGAACTATTCCTTCGGTTGGTTTTAAGCTACCAATTCTGGAAATCGGTTCACTCGAAAAACTACGGTTAGATTTACGTTCAGAAATAATGGTGTTAGAAGGTATTTCTAACCGCTTTAAATCAACTTTAGAAACTGGTTTAGGATTGCCGGCAACTCTCCCTCGGGGACGGCTCGCCTTACCTTTCTTACGTTCAACATATTGTTGCCTTCCCCGGTATGCTGCTGGCCCAATCAATCTCTCCAAAGCAGGTATTTCAGCACCATCTTCTTTAGGTCTTTTCAGCCACCAACCTTCGCCAAGAGGTTGCAATCTTGGTGGACGCGATTTATTAATAATATTAGCCTGTCTTTTTAATTTAGATCTGACTACTTTTTCAGTATCTTTAGGAAGCCTTACAGTCAACCAACCTGGCATACCGACATCCAAAACTACTCCATTAACAGTGACTAGTATACCAGATAACAACAAATGAGTTCCTATTGGTAAATTCCCTTTTGAAGGAATTACTTTACTCCTTTTCATTCTTTTTGCATAGGCGACCATCGCTCGCTGATCACGATGGCGAACAACTCTCCTTTGCTGCTTCGATAAACGTCTGAAACCGAAATGGGATAATAATAATGCAACAACAACCGCCATACCTTGTGCCTCTCCTCTAATTGAAGAAACATAGATTCCCGCAATTAACCATGAAGGAATTAATACAAAATAATGCATGATTATGTTTAGCACACCTGGTGAGTATCTAGGTGCCATTCCTCTTTTTACTGCTTCGTGACTAGCGATTAGAATATTTGCATTAATCGCTTCATCCATCCCACCCTTGACCGAAAGAGCAGCCACAGAATTAACTGGTGCTTCATTGATAAATTTCTTCATTTTATTCTTATCTGAATTTACTAAGGCAACTTCTAATTCTTCCTCGTCTTGTGGTTGTCCTAATATGTATGATAATGCTAAAACTCTTGGATCATGTGGGTCACTGTCCATTAATTCAACCATTATCGAGCGTGCAGAATGCCAATCTCCTTTATCGACTAAGCACAATGCTGCTGCAATTCTTGGGCGCACTGAAACCGGTTCTTCTTTGACCAACTTAAGAGCAAGTTCTAATGCATCATCATGCTGTCTTTGGGCTCTCAATAATGCAACAATAGATAATTGTGCTACGCGGAAAAGGCGGTCATTGTGAACATTGTTAGCAGGTGGGTTTGCTTTCCACCCACGGAGCATACTCATCAGCATTTGTAGATGATCTATACATGAATTATTTTCCCAGTCCCAAATATCATCTTCGGTAACATTGCCTTGCCATGGGTCCATCCATTCACAGATAAACGCCAATAATTCAGGCTCATCATATCCTTCTGGTTGCTGTAATCCGTGCAATGCCTCCCTTGCAGCATCTAGTCTTCTTGAAGCAATCTGCCCCGTAGCTACAATCATTCTTGCTTCATCATCGTTACCTCCAGATTGGGCCAAAACTTTTCTTGCTTCCTCAATAGCTGTTGGCCAAAGTCCCCTAATAGCCATCTCCCACATCTTAGCACGTGCTTTTTCGTGCCGAACAATTGCAGCATCTTCGCTAATAGAGCGCCTTTGGAATGCGATAAGCGAATCTAAATCTTCGCTACGGGCAGCAACTTCAACTGCCTGTCTCATCCAACCACCGCCCTCTAACTTTACTGCTCCATCTCTTCTTTCATCAGGATTCAAATCAAATTTTAAATTACTAAGTTGAGAGAACTTAATGATTGACAATAACCAGGTTATGAGGAAAATAGCTTGACCAACGGCAATAAACATCCATGTAGTGAGAAGCCTCATTCCTTCATCGAACCCTTCCGATTCTAGCCAATCAGTAAACGGCATTAAGGCGCCAAATTCTTTGTAACTTACCAATATCAATAGGAATACTGTGTATCCTGAAAATCCAGCAAATGCGAACGTTAACTGTCTTGCTTGAGCAGATTTCTCAGTTCTAATTTCCCTAGGAGTGTCAAGAGTAACACCAAATAATCCTCCGAACGATTGACCACCTAAAACTAAATTTCTAGTCAATTCAAAAATGAATGCTAATCCAACTATCGCAATATTCATCGTAAGATAAATAGATAAAAATTGTGGCATAGCTTTAATGAATTGCCAATGGAATAACAATTCTGAAATTAAATCGATTCTAACATAAATGGAATGACCTACAATCCCACCATAATTCAAAACTTCAGTAGCATTATTCGGTTCATTTACTAGAATATAGAATACTGTGACTATTCCATTAAGAGCAGTAATTGGCATGGTAGCCAAAAAGATGACTAAAATTAAAGAAAATAATCTAGAAACGAACCCTGCTTTATCTGGATCTATTGGATTTGGTCTACCATTAGCAGTTCTCCATTTATTGATAAGAAGCATATTCCAAGAAGCTCCCATGATTCTACCATAGGCAATAATGGTTGGTGCCATAAAAGTTAGCATAGCCGCAGCGACCCAAACGGCAGTGAGTGAGCCCGCTGTTTGGATTCCAAATATTGTAGTTCCGATAGTGGCTGCAATTAGAAGAGCTAATGTCAAAACGCGGCGGAATCCTCTCCGGAAGAGACGGCTTTTAATAGCGCTCTTTTTGCGTTTCCCAATCAGTTGTGCATTGAGTGTTTCCCATGGCGAAATAATTACAGGTATTGCAATGAGGACTCCTATCAAAAATAAATTGGGCCCATAGTATACCTCTGCATTAAACAACAATTCAGTAATCAGTAACAGTACACCAGTCATTCCCATCATGTACAAACCGACACCAATAGAAACAGATCGGTCTCTAAGTAGATTCCTTGCATCAGGTAAACCATTGGTTATTCTATGGACTTCGTATAGATCATCATCAATCTCAAAAGCAACTTGTAAATTCGATAATTGTTTAGGAATAAACCACACCCAAACTGGAATTGCAATTGTAAAAGCAATCAAAGCAGGGAAAAGATAGCGCATTTGAATATCGCTTGGGTTGGCGATTGTTGCTGCTTGCACACTAGGTAAAGCAATAATCCCGATTAATGAAAAGAAATAGAGGAAACGGGTATAGTTTACTCTCTTCATGCTCACACCACAAGTATTAGACACATCAACTAATCGCCAACAAAATTACTAATGTATCAACGATTATTTTGTAAAAATCGTTCAATTCGGTCAAATGCTTCATTCAATATATCCATATTTGGCAGATACACGATTCTGAAATGTCCCTTGCCCAATTGTGGTGAAAAACCACTACCATGCACGACTAAAACATGTTCTTGGTGCAGTAAATCAAGAACAAATTTCTTATCATCTTGAGCCCACTTTTCATCAGTCAATTTTACGAACATGTAGAATGCACCACCAGGTGCCTGAACTTCTAAACCATCAATTGCAGCAATTCTTTTGATGCAAAGGTCACGTTGGTCAATCACTTTCTGTTTGTACGCATCCATCCAAGTTCTGTCATCATCCAATCCTGCAAGGTATCCTAATTGGGCTGGCGTGGAAGCGCACAGTCTTGAGCGAAGCATTCTTTCGATACCATCCCTCACCAGGTTCATTCTTCCCTGCGGGTCATGAATTGCCATGTATCCAATTCTCCAGCCAGGAGCATAGTATACTTTTGAAACCCCGTTTAGTGAGAATACAGGAACGTCTTGTGAACGACTGGCTACGCTTACTTGGTGTCCGGTAAAATCCAACCCGTCGTAAATTTCATCGGCTACGACCATACAATTTGGCCATTTACTTGCAATTGATAATAATCTGTCTATTTCAGCAACAGTAGCGACATTTCCGCAAGGATTATTTGGATTAATAATCACTAATAAGCGCACAGATTCATTCATTTTTGATTCTATATCATCAAAGTCAATCTTCCAACCATCATCTTGATTTAATCTATATTCAATGGTTTTAGCACCGTATCCCTGAGGGTATGCCATGTATGGTGGATAATGCGGACCTGGTGCTAAAACAACATCTCCTTCCGATAATGTGGCTGCAAAAATTATCTGCAGTGCTTCGGTGACTCCATGACAAACATAGACATCATCGGCCGAAGCTTTCCACCCTTTATTGGATTCATCTTCCGCAATAGCAGTTCTTAATTCAGGTAATCCGTATGAAGGAGAATATCCATTTCTTCCATCATGTAGTGCCTTAGCGTATGCTTCTACCATGTGTTGTGGTGTCGGTAAGCCGGGATATGCAATCGGATCACCAATGTTCAATTTGATAATTTCATGGCCTTGTGCTTCAAGGATTGTTGCAGGAACTACAACATCACGAATTGCATATTCAATATTGGCAGCACGTGATGCTACTGGTATCTGCTCTGTACCCATGATATTCACCCCACTATCATCCCACTATCAAACTTAACCTACAAATCATTTCTTGACATTCCAACCATGTCTAATATCGCATCGAAATGGACTTCCTCAACCGGTTGAACTGATAGGCGCTGCCCTTTTCTAATCAACAACATCCCCTCGCAACGGTCATTCTCTCTTATTGAAGAAAGCGAAATGATACTAGGCAATTCACAAACTGGTTCAATATCGACCATCATCCAACGAGGTTTTTCTTTGGAAGATTTTTCATCAAAATATTTGCTGTTACGATCCCATGATGTGTGGTCTGGATAACCTTCTCGACAAACCCTAGCAACCGCTGCCACATGTGGTGGTTTTGTATTGGAGTGATAGTACAAAACTAAGTCTCCTGCCTTCATATCATCACGCATAATATTTCTTGCTTGATAATTTCTAACCCCATCCCAATGAGTTGAACCATCTTCTACAAGTTGTGAGTATGGGTATACATCAGGCTCTGATTTCATCAACCAATAGTTTGCCATGAAGCGTTTGAAGAAGTGGCACTCTATGACTATTACTGGATTAGTAAAATTATTATTCACCACGAATCAACGACATCATCAACTAAAGCAGCATCTAAAACATCAATTTCATTTCTTCTTCCAACAGCCCCCAATCCAAGTTTCTTGGCCATACCAGAAGGCCCTCCAACTGAACCAATTCCCATTTTCTCCAGGGTTACGAAAATTGCAGGTAGCAATATTAGTGCGGATGCTGCTGCGACCCATAACAAAATGATAATGACGTTAATGAAAGGTTGAATTGCGGGTATGGGTATGCTCTTTGCAGTAATTAATCCAAGAGATGTCACAGTAGCTGCCTCAAAGAGCGACATCCCGGTACCGATAGCAGCGGTTTTGATTGCAGGTATTCCCCCACCTAATTCCTTTATCCGATTGGCAATGTGAATTGAAAAGTCAACACCAACTCCAACTAGAATCGATCCTATCATCACAGTTACAAGAGATAGTGATACATCCAATTGCCACATGAATAGCCACTGTAAAGCAACTGTTGCAATAACTGGGGAAGTTGTCCAAAACGAATATCTAATGTCTCTGAAAACAATTGCTAATGTGATTAATGTTAGAATAATTGCGAAGCCTAAAGAAGTCCATTGTGAACCAACAATTAACTCATTTACTTCAATTACAGTTGCTGCCACTCCAGTTAAATCTTCTGCAGATTCACCATGCCCACCGCTAAAAGATTCGGTATGAGCATTTACCGCATCTACATATTCAGAGGTTTGAGCAACTGGAACAAAGGGCATATCAACAAAGATTAGTGTTCTATCAAAATCTTCATTGATGAAAATTTCTCTTGTTTCTTGAGTAATTGATGCATAAAATACATCCAGTAAAAAGATTTGACTCTGCTTTGTTCCAGGTAAGCCATAATCTTCGGGAGTCATTAGTAAGTCCCAGAATGAAGCACCTCCTGTCACTTCACGATCTAACAGAACTTGGGCTGTATCTTTGATATCTTCAGGCAAACCAGGTAAGTCCTCAATAAAGTCGGACAACTGTGTACCAGAAACAGCCAATTCTAAACCAGTAGATTTCATCAAGAACACAATTGAAACTGCTGATGTATTTTCGATTCCGTTTAATTTACCTTCAAGGGCATCGATAATATCCAAATTACTTGCAGGGTCATCATTTGCCGGATCACCATCGTTGATATCTCCACTAACATTTGCATGGATCAGAATCATACCTATTTGACCAGCCTCAAACTCTTCACTATATTGAATCATTTTTTGTACTGATAATTCTGTTTCCGGTGCCATGCCCAGAAGATCAATATCTTCCCTAACATTTTGCTGTCCTATAGTAGCAGAAAAGAGAATAAGAATTAGGAATACCGTAATAACTGGAACATTATATTTTACAGGTAGTTCAACTACTTTTTCAAATACTTTTAACGGAGGATGATTTGGTTTTCTTAAATCCAATAATAAAGTCAGATTAGGGACCATAAACATAGTCAAAATATAAACTACAACTATACCTCCTGATAATGCAATACCAACTGTTTGAATAGGTGCCATTGGAGTGAAAACTAATGAAATAAAACCAATAACAGTGGTTACAGCGGATAAAAATACAGCTTTTCCTGTAGAACTGAGTGAAGCCTTCATTTTTTCATGTTTGGTTCCATCTTCTTCTGCATAGCGATTGGTGATGTGTAAGCCATATGAGACTCCTAGTGCGAGAAGAATTGGCCCTACGATAATCACCGTCATCGTCACTTCATAATTGGACCAACCAATTATCCCCAGCGTCCAAAATACCGCACACAGAGTTGGAAGTCCTGCAATAATAACCACTTTAAGTCCTTGAAGAGGGCGTATTCCATTCAACCCCCCTTGGAGAATATCGGAATGGAATACGAATAAACCTAATGCAACTAAGACACAAGCATTCGGGAATATATCCCAGAATAAGACGAATGAAAACTCAGTTACCGCATTGGTGATCGGTACTGCTCCGGTTAGGGTCATTGTCATCCCAAAATCATCCCATGTGCACATTTCACCATTCGCTGGAGCCCCATTCTCATCATATTCACATGGCCTTGGTGTTGTTGAAATGTTATCGAGTGTTTTCTGAGTGCTTTCAATGACGTCCTTTGCTGTTTTCCCTTCTTCATCTGAAACTAAAACTGCGACCGCCATAATCGCTCTATCTAATGTGCCATCCGGACCTCCTGTCAATGGGTCACCCTTTACATCCCGGGCTAATTTGTCCAAACCGGGGGATGCGCTTCCATCATCTTCATACATTTCTTGAACAATTAAATTAATAGTTTGCTGTGATGGAATCTCATAACCACCACCAACAGCACCGTCGGTTATTGCAAGCGCTTCATTAATTTGGCTAGCAGCGATCGCACTAGCACAATCGTCTTGTCCAGATAAGCAGCCTAGTTGTCCCAATTCGGTTACAACCGCTTCTCTAACTCTAGGTACACTTGAATTTACTTCTTTGAGAACCGTGGAGAGTGATAAAATGTAAATAACTTGGTCGTCAACTGAATTAGAAAGATGCGGATTTAGGATGTTTTCAACATATGAAATTTCTTGCAAGATTCTTTTATCCGTAATATTTCTATCAGTATCTTCATCTAATTCGATATAGACTACCATTACATTTGTACTCCAGTCTTCTTCAATTAATTCAATAAGTTCGCCTACATGGCTCCCTTCTGGAAGATATACCTCCATATCTCCGTTGACATTCAATGATGATTCTCCAGGTTTGTCAAGGAATCCTGATTGGGTGACGAAAAAACCAGTTATGAAAAGAAAAATCAGTATAGTTATGATTGGGAATTTGGTTATTGCCCCTGTAGCACCATGCTTTTGCCACTCTCTTTTGAAACGTTCTGGTGCTTCTAATACTGCATCGAATACTACTTTCGTATCAAAGTCTTTGACTCTCTTTCCTAAGTCAGAAGCACCAGTTTGTAACTTTCCTTTGCTATAATCAGCAATCGCCTCAAAACGCTCACCTACAGAGGTTTCGCCATCATTGATTTTATCTCTTGACACATTAACAACCCCCTTATGTTCTCACTGAGACGCAATGCCTTTGAAAGGTATGCCTACTAATGTTTACAAAATCACTGTTTTGAGGATGTTTTTATTTTAACGAAACAATATATTTCACTTAATTTTAGGGAGAGGTTCAAAGGTGACTTGCTTGAGCGCCGCATGGAGTCGCACTGTTTACTTGTGCGCAGCCGAGGTGAGGCCAATGCCAGCCCCTACATTACCGGAAAAAAGATGGTCGATTGACCTAGAAAAGAAAATTCAAGAAGCTCATTCTGAGAATGAGCAAGAATACACTGCTAGATACGGATTTAATCCGGATAGCGGCAAGGAGATATTTGTCATTGATACTCCACCACCGTATCCATCTGGAACTTGGCATATTGGCGCTGTTGCCCAATACTCAATGATCGATGTTATCGCCCGCTCACAGCGTTTGCTCGGAAAAGAAGTTTATTTCCCATGGGGTGTTGACCGCAATGGAATAAACATTGAATTCGTTGTTGAACAAAATACAAAAAGAAAGATGAAAACATATGATAGAGAGGAATTTCTTTCACTTTGTAAAGAGACTATTGAGGAATTTACACAAGCTATGAGAAATACTGCAAAGCGTGTGGGATTATCCTGTGACTTTAGCAAAGAATACCTTACTGACTCTCCAGAGTATCGCCAAGTTACACAAGCTATTTTCGTAGAACTATTCAAGAAAGGAGAAATTATTGAAGACCTTAGACCTAATATTTACGATCCTGTGGAAGGAACTACAATTGCAGAAGCAGAGGTTGAACGATTATCTCGAAAGACTAAGTTAGTTGACATCAAATGGTATACAGAGGATGGTGTTGAAGTAATAATTTCAACTACAAGGCCCGAATTAATTTGTGCTTGTGGAATTGTCGTAGTTCATCCAGAAGATGAAAGATACAAGGACTTAGTTGGCAAAAAAATAATCCTGCCAGTTCCAGTTAGCGGAAGAGAGACAAGTGTTGAAATCAAAACCCATGCATCTGTCAAATCTGATTTCGGCTCTGGTGTGCTGATGGTATGTTCATTCGGCGACCAAAACGATGTTGCAATTTTCAGAGATATGGGATTAACTCCGTTTAGAGCGATTGATTTAGATGGTTGCATGACCAGTATTGCAGGACCTTGGAATGGAAATAAAGTAATAGAGGCTCGCAAGGCAGTGATTGAATATCTAGAAGAAAATGGTAAAATTCATGATATCGTCGAACGTGACCAAGAAATACCTGTTTCTGAGAGAGGTAAAAATCCAGTTGAAACGATTCTACTAAAGGAATGGTATGTCCGTCAAACTCACATCCAAGATAGGATGAAGGAACATATTGAAGAAATTAAATTCCATCCTGTTAGAAATAAACAGTTTTTGATAGATTGGATGGATAACATCAGCATTGATTGGCCTATTTCGCGAAGAAGATGGTATCACACAGAAATCCCAATATGGTATTCACAAGATGAAACTAAAGTCATAGTCCCTCCAAGTGGAACATACGTTCAACCTTGGAAGGATTCACCACCAATTGACAGCAGAGTGTTAGATCGAGAAACTCGAGAAGACATGGGTTCATATCAAGAATTGAAACAGAGTCTTGGAGAAATAAGTGGAGAGGAAAAAGTGTTTGATACTTGGATGGATTCTTCCAACTCCAACCTATTCGTCAGTGGATACCTAAATCACCCTGAAATCTTTGAGAAGGCATTCCCTACTGCTCTAAGACCACAAGGAAAAGAAATCGTTCGAACATGGCTTTACTATACTTTGTTAAAATCAACATTGCTATTGGATAAGCCTGGTTTTAATCATGTTTGGATCGATGGTTTAGGAATGGACCCATGGGGCCGAAAAATGAGTAAATCACTTGGTAATGGTATAGATGCAGATTCTGTTCTGGAATGTGGGGCAGGTGGTAAAACAGGCTCTTGGAAGGTTAAAGGTCCAGATAAGAGCGTCAGTTTACGAGCAAATAAAATCGGCTCCGAATGTTTCCGTTTATGGAAGGCCTGTGATGCCCAAGTAGGAGATGATTTCCATATTAATCCTGAAGAAATTGAAAAGAAATATTATGGAATCTTGACCAAGGTTTTCAATGTTGCAAGATTTGCTTCTATGTTCCCTTGTCCTGATGATTTAGAAACAACCCCTACTGATTTAGCAATAGAGGATAAATGGATTATAGCTGAATTCCAAAGCATGATGTCAATAGTTGAAAAATCATGGCATGAACTTGATATTTATACTGCAACTCAGGCATTAAAATCATTTGCTACAGGCGTATTACCGAGCCATTGGCTAGAGATGGTAAAGAGTAGATTATATGATGATGATGAAGCAGCAGCATGGACAATTCATAGAATTGTTAGAGATTTCCTTAGTGCATTCTCTCCGATATGCCCGTTCTTCTCACATCATATATCCCTAACAATTTATTCCAAGTCAGCTGTTGATGTTGATTCATTCCCAATTAATATTGTTGATGAATTGGCAGTTGATATGGAACAAGGTGATGATTTGAGAAAACTAACAAGTTCTATTCAAGAATTTAATTCTTCAACTTGGAATGGTAAGAAAGATGCAGGAATCTCTCTAAATAAACCAATTTCTGGGATTTCAATTCCTGCAGAACTAAGTGAATTTACAGCGATCTTGACCAGTATGCATTCATTAGAGTGATTTATCACCCTATAATTGCAATGTTATTTGCCGTGAAATTGGCATTTCTAAATTGCCAAGTCTAAATCCAATAAGACGAACTTTTTCTTTATGTTGAAGATTATTAGCAAAGAGTTGTTGGGCAAGGCGAGAAAATACCTCCGCATCATCCATCGCTACAGGTATAGAGCGCCCATGAGTATGTGTTTCAAAGCCAGTATACCTTATTTTTACCTCAGCCAACCTTCCAGATACCCCCATCTCCTGAGCCCTCTCCAAAACAGTTGTAACCAATTGGTTAAGTCTTACCAAAACTATCTCTGAATCTGACTGGTCAACATCAAAAGTATGTTCCTTACCAACAGATTTTCTACTCCTCAACGGACTCACTTCATTAGTGGTTTTCCCATCTGCAAGCCGAATTATCCAAGATGCAAATCTCTCGTTTGTCATTCTCGCTAGAGCCAATTCACCCACATCATATGCTTCATCAACACTGGTAATTCCCCATTCTGCCAGCATTGTTGCTGTTTTAGGGCCGACACCGGGTACTTCTCTAACCGGCCTATCAGCAAAAAATTCTTGAATTTCATCAGGCAATATTCTGAAGATTCCGTTGGGTTTGTTTATTTCACTTGACATCTTTGCCAATATCCTAGTTGGACCGATGCCAAATGAAGCTGTTAATCCAACTTTCTTGTATATTGATTGTTGTAACTTACGGCACAATGCAAAGGCTGAATCCCAATCGCCATCAACCGACTCTGTAATATCCAAATAGGCTTCATCAATACTGGCTTTCTCAAATTTTATTGCTGAAGGCTTGAGAACTTCCATGACCTTTCGACTTGCTCTACTATACAACCCTCTAGTTCCACTAATATAGATGGCATTTCCATATGGCGCCCCAGGACACCTCCTCCATGCTTCTCCAATAGGCATAGCAGAATGAATACCATATTTCCTCGCTGGATAATTGCAAGTTGAAACAATTCCTCTAGCACGACCTTGATTGGGATCAGAACCGATAATTAGAGGAACCATTGGATCTAAGTCGTGATGTAGTGTCTCAACCGCTGCAAAGAAAGCATCTAAGTCACAATGAACAATAATTCTCTCTGAACTCCTACTGTCATTATCTAGAGTTGTACCTCCATCAGGAGATTTGAGTCCAGCATCAGCCATTGATATTACTTGACTGTCAGCGGTGTTTAACTATAACTCAAAATAAGGAAATATTTGGCTTAGTTAAAATAGTGTTAATCTTTACATAGATTGAATGAACTCCATGCGAGGCTTATTCACTAATAGGCGATAAAAATGGAAAAGGTATTTGATGAATGGATTAAATGGTTTAAAGCGACTTACGAAACAGAACCTATTGTTCTGTACGGTAAAGGAATAAACGACTCAAAACAACAACAACTGATACGTATTTGGATATCTGCCAATGGAGAGGTACCCCCAGGTGGAAAGTTACTTACCCAAAGTCTTTTTTTAGATAAAAAGAAAACAAAAGCAGCGAATGGTTTAGTCATATTTAGAGCAAAAGGAAACCCACCCATCATATTTTCAACCAATTCCTATATCGCAGAAGGAGATTTGAAATTTAATCAAAGTCCGAAAAAGAAGTCTGTGAATAAGAAAGCAAAAAAGACTAGCGGAAATGAAAAAAGGAGGTCACTGCCACTAAAAAAGCCATTCCATTGGAGGTGTCGAGAGTGTGGTGAAGTAGGGGTGAGTGAAATACTTGAGAAGCACTGTGATTTACAGCCAAAGCAGTTGGCCCCGTTATCAGCTGAAGGTAAAATATGGTTTGAAAAATTCCTGGATAGTGTCGAATGGAAGTATGTTTCAATAGATAAATTAATGACTATTCCAAATATTTCAAATGAAAGTAAAGCACTATTAATTGCTGAAGAAGCTGGCCGTAGCCTTGAACAAATAATGCGTGGACTAAGTCTAGAATGCCCGTCTCATTATGAATTATATGATCGTAGAAATACTCATCTTAGGACTTCAGATCTAAAAACAAAAAAGGGCTTCAATGATGCATTAAAAGATTCTATAAAAAACCATGGAAAGATTCTATCTGCTATGAGAACTGCTCCAATTGATAAAATTGAACTCGGGCATATTTTTGATGAATTCTTAACAAATATATGTGAATTAGTAGTCAGCGATATTTGGAAGAAAGGAGAAAAAATACGTTACTATTCACCATCGTTGAGGGTAGCGGTAACTGGAACTCCAGACTTGAAATATTTGGATATTCCCGTGGAAATGAAAACTATTGAGAATCTACCGTATAGGCATATTGAAACGAATAAAAAGAATAATTTTAGATCAAAAGTAAAATCAAATTACATGACGCAGGTTTCAATCTATAGTAAGGCGGTAGGACGCAGATGGCTTCTTGTCCTTTTAATCTCTAGACAAAGTGGAGAATTTACTATATTGCCGATGAGTAATGTCGAATATTTGCCGCGATTAGAAAAGAAATTGATAAACTGGAGTGAAGAGCCGGAATCAGCATCATTGCTGAAAAAATATCATAAACTGAAAGGATCCCCTGAATCCTAGAGAATTGTAATCAAAGTAGATGTTTATTCACCGTTGTTTCACATTCCGCACCTGAAAGTACAGCCATTATTGCGTTGGCAATATCCCTGCCGACTCTTGCCTGTGCTTCTAATGTGGCTGCGCCAATATGTGGTGTTCCGTGGAAATTATCATGCTGAATTAGAGCATAATCAGGTGCTACTGGTTCGGATTCAAATACATCCAAGGCCGCTGAAGAAATCACCCCTTGTTCTAATGCTTGTAGCAATGCTGTCTCGTCAATGATTCCGCCACGAGCACAATTCACAATATGATTTCCACATTTGATTCCATCTCTAGATTTCCCAGGCATCATAGCCATTCTATCCTCATTTACTAGATGATGGGTTTCTTCAGTCAAATTACAATGTATTGAGATATGAGTACATTTTTTGAATAAATTATCTACAGACTTATGCAGAGTTGTATTTTGTGATTTAGCAATTTTAGCAGGAAGATATGGGTCAAATGCATGCACTTCCATTCCCATTGCTTGCGCTACTGCTCCGACTCCTTGGGCGATTCTACCAAAGCCAATTAATCCCAAGCATTTACCACTTAATTCAGTACCACCCATGATTTTTTTCTCCCACTTACCCTCTCTCATTCCCTTATTTGCCTTAGGCAAGTGACGAAGGCTAGCGAGTAAGTGTCCAATAGTCAATTCAACAACTGATTGGGTTGATGCTCTAGGTGCATTGACAACAGGAATTCCTGCCTCTGCAGCTGCTTTGATATCTATATTGTCAACACCTACTCCAGCACGCCCGATGACCTTCAAACGTTCACCGGTAGCAGATATTACTTCAGCAGGTATTTTGGTAGCACTGCGGACTATAATAGCATCGAAGTTAGATAGCTCACCGGCAAGTAAATCAGTAATACTAATTGATTTGTTGACCACTTCATGCCCTGCTTTTTCAAGCAATTCTATAGCCGCTGGAGCCATACCATCAGTGACTGCAATTCTAGCCATTATCTTGGGGCTACTGACTAAGTCTCATCAACTTTCGCTCGTAAATCGAAACAAGACCCTAATTTATTGGGTTATTTGGAATCACATCAGAAGTATTACTTTTAGGGAGGTTTTGTAATGCTTCAAAGGACATTTGATTTGCTGGTAATTTAGAAATCGTTTCTATTCGCTCCTCCATTGTCATTCGTACTCTAAAATCAATTCTTCCTTTATTGCGCGTTAGATCATAGGACAATGGTGCCAATCCTTGGATAATTTGCATCTCAAAAATAGACCTAACACTATTTCCTCGCCACAATGAATATCCCCACCGATAAGCAATCCCTACAATTGCAGCTCCGTATAGGAGAGAGAGTACGGTTGTCGCAAACAATACAGGATTTCCACCTCTTGCCTCATCAAGTAAGTTTCTAACGATTAAAAATAGTAAACCAATTCCGACAATCGGTTTGAGAATACTCTCCAGCCATTGATCCACTGGCACCAATCTTCCTTTTGATGGATCTACGAATACTAAATCGGACTCAAATGCAGTATTAAGTACACTCAAAACACCCAATAAGATAATGTAAAGTCCTGCTGCAAGTGATAGTTCGAGACCGAATGAATCCATTTTCAATGTCCAATGAACCATCAACCATGCAAACAATCCAAGAAAGGTTCCTTGAGGGACTTGCGAGAAGTGTACCACA
>JAOMOG010000017.1 GCA_028353405.1 Candidatus Poseidoniaceae archaeon
CAATTGTAGATTGACCAAGAAACCCGATCAGGTTTTAGGTGCAATTCACTACTTAAGAGAAGTTGAATCATTGAACGATGCACCTCCGAGAATAATAAATGGGTTATTTGAAGACGCTGGCTTTGAACCGCCAGGGAATTTGTCTCTTTACCTAAATAGGCTAAGAGAACGTGGTTTCTTAGAAATTCCAGAAAAAACAGAAGATAAGAATAGATTTGCTATTTTAACTACTGAAGGCAGAGAACACTTGAACAAACGATCATCCAATTGAGGCTTTAGCATGGTTATGTCTGGTGGTGGAAACACGGACTCAAACGACCCTGATAAGGAGGCTGAAGTCTTAGACTGGTCATACCAAAATCATGCAGATGGCTTGTTACGCGGTGGAAAGCATTGTGGTTCAAGTTTCAAAAGAGCGATTTTAGATAATGCTGATTTAACTGAAGGCGATTTTACTAATTGTGATTTCAGTAAGGCCTCAATGGTTGGAGCCGACCTAATGAAATCGGCTTTTGATGGGGCTGATTTTAGAAATGCCGACCTACGTAAAGCACGCTTAAATTTATCCAATTTTCGCAATTGCAAAATGAGTGGAGCCGACCTCAGAGGAATACGAGGAAGGTATGCGATTTGGCAGGGTTCTGATTGGTGGAATGCTAAATTAAATGAAGACTTAGAGAAGGTTTTAGCAAAAAAATGGCCTCGACCAAAGAGTGAATAGTTTTCATTCTTGCTCTTGGATTAAAGCTACTTTGTCTTCTCCGTACAAAGCCATTCTTGCTGCAACATTGAATAGTGGCATTACTGCTAATGCGATACATGCAGCCATACAAACACCACACAGATACATCATTAATTCATATGCAAATGAGAGTGGTCCATGCAATGTTTCCATCGCTGCTTGATTTAATTGGTAACTTCCTGCAACTCCGCCGAGGAAACCGATCGATGCTCCTGATATTGACAACTTAGCGCCAAGGGGGTTTAATTTGAACAATAATGGTGCGCCAATAAAAATCAAAACCGCCGCTAATCCTAGTCCGGAGGCACGTAATAGATATCCGCCTGAATCTCTTCCAGCATCATGAAACTCTTGGTACTCTTCAATGGATAATTTTTCTCCGCCTTGTGAGTTCAAGGTGACAAGAATCTCTTCGACTTCAGCATCGCTTAGATCTTGGGCTGAATTTAATTGCCAGTCGCCATATGCTTGACCTGCGATTAGTATTGCACCTATTATCAACAAAATTGCAACCGTTTGCGGCCCTTTTTTATCTGCTCTAACCGCTAAAATATCAGAGGGGTATTGTGGTTCTTCGGGGATGGAATCTTCCTTCCCCATCATAATAGAAATACCTAATTCATCACCCATCATATCTCCTCACTGAGATGTTTTTGTAAGCCTGCCTGCAAGTATTGTGGAATTATTTGTGAGGTTAATGAATCTATATCAACGCAAACTGTTACTTGTTTACTAGTCCATAACAAATCACCATTTTGGTTATGAAATAAATAATTCCAAGTCAGGGATTTTGTTCCAATATTATCTATCCAAATAGTTGCTGTGATCTCATCTCCAAATCTCATTGGTGCAGTAAAATCAGATTCTACGTGAACTACTGTAAATCCAATCCTATTGTTATTGATTAAATCAGAATAACTAATTCCGCACATTTCCAACCAACATTGCTCAAAGAATTTATGCGATAAATCATAGATTCTCGGATAATAAGCAATATTTGCTCCATCGATCATCGAATAGTCAACTGGTCTGGAGAAGGTTACCGCCATATCCCGCCCACAGAGCGATGTAAAAAGAACTCTCGGTTTGAATTTTATCAATTAGATTGCCCATCCCTAACAATTCCGTCGTTATTAAAAAGGAGTCGCGGGTGGCTCGGATTACCAAGGCCCCATAGTGTAGCTTGGATATCACAGTGGCTTGCGGAGCCACGAACCCGTGTTCGAATCGCGGTGGGGCCGCTCAAATAATGCTATTTGACTTCAAGCGGAAGCAAGTTTAGCGATTTTTCTGTCTAGTTGCACAAATGTTTGATGAAATGATTCTGGATGGTGTAGGTGTCCTTGGTCTTCTTCATCAAGGTTTTCCGTATGAATTTGAGTCGCAAGAGGTTTGTAATATTGCCCCACAATTCTACGTACCAGTGGGAATGAACTCCATTCGTCTTCAATTAATGATTTAGGAAATTCTGAGATTAAAGCTGCGGCGTCAAGGAGATTGCCAAAACGGTAACTAGATGGAAGTTGGCGTGTATCTTCGGAAATTAACTGCCAATTCTTTTGACGAGGCTTTTTCATCTCTAATGTGAATCCATAGACAAGCGGATTACCAAAGCCGATACGCCAAATGAATCCATTTGTTCCAGCCAAATTTAGATACCCTCTTTTGATATCCATTGTTGCTCCGTGAGTGTCTTGAAGATACTTTACCAGAGGTTCGGTCAAGGGACTGAGAGTAAGCCCGTAAGTTTGTATTAGCGCATCGCGCAGCGGACTCATGTTTGGTTTAGTCCAAGTGGCTAAATCATTTGAGAGGCCTAAAAGATAGGATGCGATTATATCTCCAGAGGGGATTTCATCTGATGCATCGACTTGGATACAGGCTCTACTTTCGTTGCTGACAAAGTGGTCCTTGGGATGTACTTCTACTGTGTCAAAGCCTGAATCGCTGTTAGAGAATGGTGATTTCATCCTATTCAATATGGGTTCAATTGGAACACAATATGTGGCAAGGTCTCCGCGTATAACGATATTCTCTTTACCCATCAGCATTCTTTTTGGGTTATTAGAAATTATTTGCATCAATAGTTCGATTGCTTTACCATTTGCTGAAATTATTTCATCGAGAGATTGTTTCAACTCATTCAATCTCTTACTCTGCATTTTCCTGTTAATATCTGCAATATTTTCATCCATCAACCTATCTTTAATTCAACTTACTATAAAGGTGAGATAGAGATAGTCAATCAAACCTTCCAAGAATAAATGGTCCACTCCTTCTGCTCGGCTAATTTACGCAGAGGCTTTTCGGGATTGATCGCTACTGGATTTCCGCACAGTTTCATAAACCAAGAATCTGCTAAAGTATTTCCATAAGCCCAGCACTGTGAAAGGTCATGATCGTTTTGTTGGGCATCCTTTTCGACTATCGGAACCTTGCCCTTTCTTCTTGGAACCGACCAACCCTTTTCTGAACCTGATAGTCGACCTTGGCGATTCTCTGGACCACAGCCATATACGCAATCCATTGCTAATTCGTTGGCCATCGCCTCCGCCATTGGCAGGACTGTTGCAGTAACAAGAACCAACCTATGCCCCTGCTCTCGATGCCAATCCAGCCTTTGCCTTGCTTGAGGAGAAACACATTGTGATAATTTGGTGGCAACTAATTCCAATGAGATTTCATCAAGGCTTTCCCAACTAGCCATGGTAAAATGTCCTCGATTTCTTGCAGAATCATAAACAGATTTTCCAGTCACTAAGGAGCCGATGAACCTTAGACTCCAAGCACCAATTGACAATGGTATTCGCCAAGGTCTTCGTTTGGATAAAGTAGACGCCAAACTCTTCTCACTTGAAGCATCTAACAATGTGCCATCAAGGTCGAAGTAGGCCGCAACCTGCTTACTCATATCATGGGCTGGCAATCCGACATACATGAGGCCATGCCCCGTCCAGATGACAAAAATACCAATTATTACAGATTATTATCTCTTGGTTCAGCTTCACAGCCGATTTCCCCATAGACTCTTCGCCCTGCTCTATGATCTTGCCACCAAACTAAAGATTTTGCAAGGTGTCTTGGAATAAAGAAACCAACTTTCCTTGGAGTTAGCCCGTGATTACGCATTGCTCTATCATGTTGTAAACAAGCAACTATGGATTGGGCTGAACAACCTGGATTGGCTGTTACAAAATTCATGATTTCAATCTTTAATCTATCAAAGCGAGCCTTCTTCTGACTTCCTTTACCCTCTCTTCTTGGCATAGGCTGAAATTTGGCTCCTACCCTTATCAAAGAAATGATGGGAATCCCATCTAAATCAACCCAAACAAACCTTATTCAAAGGTTACTGGTTGTTGTGTCTTCCAATTTGCAGTTGCTAATTTCTTTGCTTTACCATCTGCAATTATTGGGTGTATGTCCTTCAGTCTACCGTGCATACCGTGGACTTGGAATTTGACTCGCAATTCTGCTGATCTGTCGCGTTGTACTGCTTCAAGTTGCTCACCATCTAATTCAATGGATGCTAGTGCTGCACCAGTTTCTTTGCTGCTCACAGTGAAGGTGTTTCCTGCAACGGATAGTGTTGGTTGGAACTGCCAATCGTCTGGATGGTGCATCCAAACCGAAAGGTCAACTGACAGTGAGTCTCGGATGTTAACGCGACTGATTTCTACTGTGTCTACCATGTTGACCATTCCTTCGCAGTGGGTGCTACTCAATACCTTTTTCTGTGAACCACTTTGTTATCTAATAAGCAATTTCTACTAATTTCGGAATCAGAACAATGATTTTAATTGTTAATTGCCAATCATTCCCAGGGTCTGGGTCTGGTAACCCTTCAATCAATGGATCCGGTTCTGCTTGTTGGGCAATGACCGTCAAAGTCCAGTTACCTTGGCCTTTTCTTGCACCTGATTGCGAAAGTAATATCTCTAATAATTGCTCTTTTGAATCGGCTTCTATTGTCCCATTCTCGCCAAGAGGATTTATGTCTTCACCTTCAATCATTGCTGAAGTGGATTCATTATTTGTCAGATTTCCCCCCTCGGTATTTGCACTCTTACGATATCCATCATCTGTTATTGCTAATATCAAAGTAAAATTATCTTGAGGTGCGACCAAATCAGGATCTAACTCAAGGAGTGCCTCAAATGAAAGAATTCTGCCATCATCACCAGGCGTAATATTGCCTTGCCATTCCCCTCCCTGCTCAAGATATTCCTCCCAACTATATTCTATTTCTTGGGTCATCCAAGTCACTTCAAATCTTCTTGTTGTAATTTCAAGAGTAAATATTTCTGTTACTGACGCACCCTGCATATCGGTGATTGTTAAACTACAGGAAATATTTCCAGACTTATTTGTTGGAGCTAGGACTGTGGCTTCACTAGCATCGATATCGTTGCGAGTATTTGTGTCTCCATCACTATCATTGTTCAAATTTAAATCCCATGCAAAGTCAAGTTCTCCCCCTTCGGGGTCAATACTATTGCTAGCATCAAGGAATACACTATCCCCTGCCCTAATTACTTCCGGAATTGAGAGATTCGCCTTTGGTGCGCCATTGACGCTGATTGTTGCGGTGGAGTCATCTTCTCCGCCTTGGTCGTTGATGACGGTTAGACGGACCGTGTAAACACCGAATACCGGATATGCATGTGATGTAAACCCAACAACTGTTTCTACTAAATTGCCATCACCGAAATCCCACTTGTAGTTGGTGATGAGCCCTTCGACTGGAGAGGAGTCTCTTGCATCAAAGGTTACCATTTCGCCTTCTTGGATTTGCAGTGGGTAGGCTTGCAGGCTTGCTCTTGGATCAACTGTTGAATCAAGAGCATTGATGCATCCGGATAATCCTGAAGTCAATATCATCAAGGCTGTTAGAACTAGTAAAGATGGGGCCCCCCTCATCTTTTTCGCCACCAACATAACCCCTTCGGGGTTAGTTCTTGTTTCTAATGCTGTTGGGTATGAGTGTAGTAATATTATGATTATAACTTCAAAATAGATTAGTCAAAGTAAGGACATTGGTTAAGAAGCCTCGGTGACAGGTTTGATGGTATGGCGCAAGACTTACTCAGTGGTGAGCGGGTTTTGGCATTTGATTTGGAGACCACTGGCATCTCAACTAATAATGATAGAATTGTTCAATTGGCATTGATAGGAGTTGATGTTGATGAGCTGCCAATTCATTTTGAAACCTTGGTCAATCCAAGAATACCAATTCCCTATGGCGCGACTAATGTTCATGGCATTTATGATTCAGATGTTAAAGGAGAAGGGGACTTTTCAACTATAGCTGATAAAGCATTTGAATTGATAGAGGGTTCTGTTATCATTGGCCACAATGCTAGAAATTTCGATATGAAATTAATTAATTCAGAATTTCTGCGCTTAGGAAAATTGCCCCCGAAGCCAAAGGTTGTTTTGGATACTCTTGAGGTTGTTAGGAGACTAAAACTTGCCCGGCCTCATAATTTAGGAGCACTCTGCAAACGTTATGGAATATCATTAGAAAACGCTCACACCGCCGCTGCTGATGCTGCTGCTGCAATGTTGTTATTTTGGCGACTTACCGTCGATCACCCCTCTTCGTTTAGAAGGAGTATTACCGAAGTTGAACGCTGGTTAGTCAATGGAGAAATAAAATCTGATGCTTCTGTTATTGGACGGGGAATCGATGATTTAGGTTTAGTAGATCCACAAGGAAGAATAAGAAAAGATGGTGAACAATATGTCGTTGCTTTCGGAAGACATAAGGGTAAAGAAATCAGTCAAATCATCAGCGAAGACCCTGGTTATCTAAATTGGTTATTATCTCCAAAGGGAATCGAAGATGATGCCACGAGAGAATTGATTAGAAATCAATATTCTCTATGATATTCTGTATCGTCTGGAATTGGATTCCATGGCAATACATCACACCAATGCCCAATTCTCCACGCTCTTCCTTGAGTCATTACAGAACCGACAAAGATGGGCCCTTGATGCCCTGTATCCAATAATTCCTTCAACGCTTCTAAGCCCCTTCCATCGAATTTTGCACTAGTACGAGCGCCGCTTGGCAATACGCGGCCGCTATCATCTAGTGGCTCGCATAGTTCAATTGCAGCCGCACCAGATTCCAAATCAATGTCATGTAACAAGATTACTGCGTCGGCGAAATCCGCCTTGTGAAGTGTACCGTTATCGCTACGCCATTTCCACCAATGTGGGCACCAAGCTTTCCAGTCACAAAACCCACCACAGGATTCGTCACCAATTTGAGGTGCCATCGGTAAAGGAGTTGGTTGTGTTTTCTGCCATGCATCAAATGCCTGTTCCAATACATTCTCTCCTTTGGCTTCCCATTTCGCTGAAGTCTTAGTGTACCAACCCTCTGCTACCACTGGTGGTGCATTTGGATTGTTTGATAATAATATGTCTCGGTACATCAGTAATTGGCGATTGACTTCACTCTTCAGTGTACCTTCAGGCGCCCTTCCTGTTTTGAAATCTGCAACTACCCACCCACTGAGTTTACCTTCATCATCAACATCGGCGAGTAGTAAATCCAATCTTCCCATCAAACGACCATCGCTTGTTTTCAATTCACCTTCAACTGCGATAACCAATGATTGTATTTTCCTCCACAGTGCAGCAGTAACTTTCTCATGAGGTAAACCGCGTACACCAATGTGATCTAATAACAAAATAATGCCACCTTTTTGTTGACGTAGGGCCTCGCTCCACTTGTCTTCCTTCCATTGAGGATGCCTTGGTGTAGCAAAGAATAATGCTTTTTCTTCTTCCCATCTTGCCCGAAGAAGAATCTCTCCCTCTTCCTTTAACCAACCTGCATCAATATCGTTTTTTGCAGATAGGTCCATGTTTAGAAGGTCTTCCAGAGATGCGTGAACTGCAGTTCCTATCGATGCTGCCATACCTGCTTTACGTGGTAATCCTTGACGACTTAACCAATACATACGCGGGCAAGTTTCGTAACGATTCCATGCTGATGGAGAGAGTTGGTGCGGCCGTGCTGTCTTGTTTGCTTCGCCGCTCATGACATGTCGTTTACCTCTCTAATGATGAAGGCTTTGTCGTGACCTTGCCCGCCAATGGTTTGATACATTAACCATGATGTGGCAGATTCATGGAAGGACCAATGCTTCGTTTGAATGCTGATGTAAAAACCGATAATGCCATGGTAATAACCTGTTTCCCAACAGTAGGGATGGTATCGAGTATTGTTGGCCATTATTTGATTGACCACTTGGAACTTGAATATGTGGGTGGCTTAGTAGACCCTCGTCTACCATCTATCTCACTCATCCAAAAGGGTGTACCATTGCCTCCTATTCGCGCCTATGCGGGTGAACCAACATGTACCCTTGAAGGTTGTACTCAAATCATTTTATTGATGAGCGAATTAGTAGTTCCTGAACAACTAGTACATGAGATTGTTTGGAAGTTATTTGAATGGTCAAAAGAAAAGGAAATCAAGGCTGGAGTAGTAATTGATGCATTTGCTAAGACTGGAATGAAGGCAAATCTGAATGGTTCTGAACCTATGGTTGATTATGACGATACCGAGGGTGTTGATTTAGTTGGTATTGGAGCAAATGAAGAAATGCGCGACAAACTGGTTGAAATGGGAATACCTCTGCTTGAACAGGGCGTTATCAAAGGAATAAATGCTGCAATATTGGGTGAGGCTCATCGCCGCGGTCTTGGTTTGATGTCAATAATGGTCGAAGCTGACCCTCGATTCCCTGACGCTCGAGCTGCTGCTGTGTTGATTGAAACACTAAATGCACTATTACCATCTATTGAATTAGATCATGCTCCTCTGATAAAGGAGGCCGAACAATTAGAACTTCAGTTGAAGGAAATGATGGAAGGTGCTGCTTCGATTAGCGAAGGTCAAGGAACTCCTAATTCCATGTTGTATGGTTAATTGCGATTTGTATTCTGCAAGTATACATCGGAAACAGGGTGTCAACAATCCTTGCGTGAGATGTTTATTGTAACGGTAGCGTGCCACACACCATTTACACATTCTTTTTGATATGGCTTACTTTGGTGTAAATCAATCTAATGCCCAAGAACCGTCCCGGCCATATTCACTTTCTTCTTGTCCAGGACCGGGGTTTTCGCTTCTATAACTCCTATGACATTGGATACTACAAAAGGAAGAATGACTCTCACAAAGCAACCGGGTTTCGCCACACTGGCCACATTTTTTCAAAAAACCCATATTTTTACAATTCCCTGAATAACCGCAGGCACTGGAATCTTTGTCATTAGTCATGATTTGCTGCTGGGATACTTCTATTCAATGATGCCGGACACTGGCAAAACTTTGAAACGGTCTGCATAGAAATCGTTGAATATGGCAATACCTACTGCACACCATGCTGACAGAAGATGAACTATGGAGTGGAGTTGAAAATTTATTTTCCGAATCAACTGTGATAGAATCTCTAAAAAAGAAATCCAATCACACAATCATCGCAACAAATCCTGCGACCAGAGAATACACGATCAAATACGGGGAATCTGGAAACCCCGTTGTCGTAAAGTTCTGGAAGGTCTGCAAGATGTATTCAATGCTCTGTGATGCTGGAAGGTTGTTTAATTCTGATATGGAGAATGGTGGGCACAACGAGGTTGACATGTCAACTTGGCACAAACCTGGTTCCGCTATGCTAGCAGTAATTCCACTTCTTGATTCTGAAGTTTCCATCAATGAAGATGGTCCCGAAGCAGGCCTATATCGTAATTTACCTAGCAATGCCGTCGATGATGATGATGATGATTACTATTATGATGACGATTACTATGACGACAGTGGTTCAGGGAGAACCCCAAATGACGACCGTTCTGATTCAATGAATCCGAACAGTCACCGATATAACCCTGGTCGCTAATTTAATTCAATCGATTCAAACGGTCAGTAAATACCCTCAATCCCCGGAGGTCGCTCACAAGATTTGCAGAGTTCATCACAAGAATTACAATTGTCACTTCGGCCGCAGTTGTCGCGTTCACAAGACCAGTGGTTTGAATCACAATTGTCGCAGTATTCACACCCACAATCATTCACGCTACACTCATAGCTCCATTCGTAGCATTTACCACAGCACTCAGCATTGGGGTGCGCTCCATTGATGTGATCCGAAACACGATCTTCAGCCGACCGAACTTCCCCGTCTTCGGCTTCAAAATCACAAAACGGACAATTGGACATGATTATAGTGCAGTGTATCTTTATTATAAATAATTCTATCAGAAATATACAGTGTAGGGCATTGATTCCAAGCCTAAACTTACATTCCACAACTCAGTTTTTACCGGTTTAGAAGCCACATTATTTTTGGTTGAAAGTCTTTGATTAACTTGGTGAGTTTTTCATTGACTACTATTTGCTCTTATTCCGATTACCAAATTTGTTAATCCAGAAAGTAACAATAGGACGCTCAACCAAATCGGCATTAGTAAAACCAAATCATATGGTAAATGAAGCATATCCAATAGTGATTCTCCCCTGGCGAATCTACCACCTGCACTTGCAGTTAGTAAAATTGCACCACAAGCTGCCATTCCGAAACTGGACTGGATCAATGAAGTTTTTGATTCATCCCAAATGCTACTACCAATCTTCCATCTGCTAATAAGAACTCCAATCGCAAGTCCAAAACCGGCAAAGGAAAGCCATAATTTGTTGACTAAAATTGCGCTGATGAATCCGCCGTCATTAGCTCCGGCTGAATTTATTCCAGATAAAATTGCAAATGGTAAACTAAGTAATCCGAATAATAATGCTCCGTGTGCAATACTATCAAGTGCTTCGTTTGCTTTATCATTTGATAGAATTTTAAAACTATACAATAGTTTGAGACCAAAACAGAGTCCTGCTAATGCAAAAGTCCCTACTACTAATTCTGTAGTGACTACGTGGAATGTTGCTGCTGAAACCATCACAACGCACCTCCTTGGAGCGGTGGTTGAATTTCGCTAAGTGTTTTTTCTGTTTTGTTATTGGAAGTTGGTTTATTTCTAGTTTGAAGTAATACTGTTAATCCTGCAAAGAATAGTAACACACTTATTGCTTGTAGATAGACTGCTGTTGTATCAATGCTGAATCCCTGTTCATTGCTAACCAGGGTGAACCAGGGTGTGGTTTGCTGTGGACCTTCACCGTCTAAAATAGCCCGCCATTGCATAGTGGAAGGTTGGTTGGCTGTTGGTAACTCAACCATGAAACCATTAACAGAATCACCAGTAACGTTTGCTTGGTTAGCAATGCCGCCATCAATTCTCCATTCAACAGCAACAGCATCTGTATCATCAACCAATAATTGGAAATTGCTTTGTTGCCCTACTTCACGTGAAACAACCGGTATGAAGTCGGTGGATAATCGCGGTAAATTATCTGGAATTGGTAGAACTTCGACATTGTAAGCCTGACTTATGCCGAAGTGAGGAGCGCCATTACCGCCATGTTGAATTGATGCGAAAAATGTGTAATTACCAACTTCAGGGGCTCTTAATACCCACTCAGTTGTATCTCCATTAGTAAATCCTGTTACTTCAATATAATTGTTGACCGCTCCATTGGAATCAGACAGAATTTGCCAACCGATATCTTGTGGAGTATCGCGATACCCTGTTGTATCACTCAATAAGAATAAGCCAATTGGAACATAAATTGAAGTTGTCAGTTGGTCAACTTGAAGCGTGAAAGTTGTTGCTTGACCTGCATAGATATTCGATTCTGTTACAAGCATTAGTGATGCGGATGAGGTCGCATTTTGATCCGAATCTCCATGGCAGGCACCACCGCATTGCATGTCATAGATTCCATCACCAACGCCACCAGGTTCAGCCGCTCCTAGATTGGTAGAGAGCAATAATAGACAAAGGACTAATGTGGCTTTTATTCGCATTAAACTCATTTATTCACCCCTGTTTAGATATCCCATAGCAACTGTAATCAGACTTAAAATAAGCATTATAAATCCAAGAATCATTCCTGCAAAATCGTTAGTACTTTGTATTTCTTTAAACGAAGATTCTACTGTAATGGGTGATGATTCACTACCTGCATCCAAGTGCCTTCCATTGACTATTGGTTGAATAGAATATGAGGTATCGCCTGAAAATGTTGGTGTGTCGGTGAAACTTGTTTGATTGGTTGTAGCGATGACATTGCCATTGCGGATTACTGAGAATTGACTTTGCGGCCCGTCCCATTGCCATGATAACTCAACTTGTTGTCCGTTCTGAATTGAAGTTATATCGCTGACATGTGGCCCGTTTACAACTTCAATTGTTTTAGTTGCTAATCCAATTCCGCCCAAATCATCTACTACTTGTAAAGTCAATGTAACTTGAGAATATGCAGTGAAGGTGAATGATTGCATTGAGTAGGCTGAACCTGAATTCCCACTACTATCTGTCCATGACCAAATTGAGTTGACTACTTCACCATCACTATCACTGGACATCTGAGAAGTTACTGTTATGGTTTCTCCAATCCATACCGGATTGGTGACGATGTTAATCAATGCGGTTGGGGGACTATTGCTTATCGTTGTAGAAGCTATTACCTCTTGACTATTTTCAATACCATCATTGCCAATCACTTTGCAAGTCCAAACTTGACCTGGTCCAAGCATAGTTGCAGGTACTGTTTGCAAATTGTCAAGTGAGCCTTCTCTGAATCCATTTCGTAGCCACTGGATGCTGATGGTAACTGGATCATCATCAGCATCTGAAGAAGAAATATTAGCCACTAAGTCAGTGGATGAATCTACACTCTGTGGTAATGAGAGTGACACTTGTGGAGCGACGTTGGGGCTTACTTCGGCAATCTGAACAGAAAATACCCCTGATGAATCGCCTTCAGTATCGATGTTTCCATCCGCTGCGAGAACTGCAAGAGAGAATGTTACCATGCCACTTCCAGAACTTGGTGCTGTCCAAGTAACAGTCCATGATGTACTGTCAGGTGAAGAGTGTGTTGCTGAAAGTTGAAGAGAGTCTACTTGGGCATTGACGCTAGGATTGGAAAGGGTGCCTTTGTCAATATCTAAAGAAAAGCCACCTGCAGGGGCTGAAATACTCATGCCGATGGCCAAAACATATTGCTCTCCTGCTTCATATGTGCTGGGATAACCAGATAGTTGGGCGTTTATTGCAGAGTTACTATGGCAACTACAACCATCTGATGTATTGAATTTCCCAGTAGGATGGCCGTCTATGGCAGGAGCTGATACAACCAGCAGCAGCAACACCGCCAACGCCAGCGTACTAAAGCGACCCATGGCAACGCTTTACAGCATCTGCATTTCATACTTCGGCTTTTATTTACAGTAAATGCTCGGTTTAGAATTCAAATAATGACTTCTGGCTATCACTTTTTTCTTCTATTTGAGGAGGTTTCGGTTGCTCTGTAGTCGATGAATCTATTTGCGAAAATAATTCTTCTTCGCTCCATATCAAGACTTGTAGAGATTCTGCTTTGGCTAATTTTGTGCCTGCCTTTTCCCCAGCCACCAAGACATCTAACTTGGCTGAAACACTGCCAACTACTTTTCCTCCAGCATTTTTTATTGATAATTGAACTTCTTTTCTCGGACGAGACAATGAACCTGTTAAGCAGAAAGTTTTGCCGGATAGGCTGCCACTGTCTATCGCTTTTGGCTGATCTTCCACATCTATCAAGGATGCTAAATCGAGTAACATTTCTCTTCTTGAAGCAAGGCCATCTCTTACTTGTCTAGCCACTATCATTCCTATTCCATCTATTTCAACAAGGTCGCTTAATGCCTCGTTTTCCTGCTCTTGTTGCTCCTCTGCATCAGCAACCCACTGCATTAAATTATCAAATGATGTTGCAAATTGGGCTACTAATATTGCTAATTCTGGGCCGATTTTTGCAATACCGAGAGCATGTAAAAATTTTCCAAGAGGCATTTTCTTAGTTTTGGATAATTCACTGAGAACATTTACTGCTGATTTTTCCCCCATCCGTTCGAGATTTTCTATCTCGGTTTGTTTTAGGCGGTAGAGACCTGGGATATTTACAATCAACTTCTCTTCCAATAATTGCTCAACTAATTTCTCTCCGATTCCATCCATTTCCAATGCTCGGCACCAATACAGAATTGAACGGCTTGTTCTTTCTGTACACATCATATCTTCACAGCGCAACAAAGCCCCATCAACGACCAATATTGCTTGACAAGCCGGACATAAAGTTGGTATTTCAATCTCCATTGGCTTTGGCAATTCTAACTCAAAGGCACTCCCATCAGCATGGAATCGATCTTTCATATCATTAATTGAGGCTGGCCCCAATCCATTCTCGATTTTAGGAATAACATCACCACGGCGAACGATTAAAACTCTATCCCCAATTTTGACGCCTAATCTTTGCACTTCTCCAACATTGTGCAGTGTTGTATTTTCAACTGTTACACCGCCAACCATTTGTGGTGCAATTTTGGCAACCGGGGTGACTGCTCCTGTTCTGCCAGTTTGCCATGTAACTCCGAGTAATACTGAAACTGCTTCTTCGGGTGGAAATTTCCAGGCTAATGCCCAGCGTGGGTGATGGGCGGTTTTACCGAGTAATTGTCTTCTTTCCAAAGTATCAACTTTGAAGACAAGTCCATCGATTTCAAATTGATAATCATCACGTTGTTGTGCCCATTTGCTAGTCTCTGCACACATTGACTGAATCGCTTTAGCAGAAGCATCAAAATCATGGACATGCCATGGTGCAGGTTCAATGCCGGCTGTTTCCCTTAACCAAAGCAGAACTTCGGAATCCTGCTTGAAATCTTGAGGAGTAATACTTTCAGGGTGGCGGTTATTGGCATCTGGAAATTTAGCATCATATGCTTGGAACACCAAATCCTCTGCCTTTGCTTTACCCTCTGCTCTCTTTTGGCGCAATGCTCCAGCAGCTAAGTTGCGAGGATTAGGAGAAATATCACGATATTTTGCCTCGAACATAATTTTTCGCATTACAACTTCACCGCGAACATGGACATCAATCTCCACTCCCAGTGATTCAGGGACATTTTCTATTCTGCGAGCATTGCGAGTGACATCTTCTCCCCGTGCGCCGCTACCGCGTGTTGCAGCCCTAACCAAGCGTCCTTTACGATATTCTAGGGAAAGGGCAGAGCCATCCAATTTAGGCTGAGAAATGAATCTACTAGCACCTAATGCGGTTTCGTTAACGAAATGATTGATTTCTTCATCGCTAGTAGCCTTATCAAGACTGCTCATGGGAAACATATGGTCTACTTTTACAGTGCCTGGATCTACATCTGAACCTACAATGTTGAGTTGCACGTTATTTGGGTCAAGCGCTTTCAGTTCGTCCCATAATCTATCAAACTCTACATCTGTAATCTGTGTCTGTGCTTGATTGTAATAGAGATCTGAATGGAAGGCTATCCGTTGCGATAGCCAAGCGATTCGCTCCGCTTCATCCTGTGGATTTGGACCGACCTCCGCCATAATACGAACAGGATGGCGAGCCTTCTTGAACACTCGCTTTAGATGGCAAGAAAAGTAAATTTAGTATCTTATTATTAGCGGAGTAAGGCTCACTGAAAGTGGATTTTAAGATTTTATTTCAGATTGCTCAGCATCTTCAACCAAAATGAATTCAAAGGCCCCTGTTGCACTATCATAATCTATACTTGAGAATACCACTTTCATTTGGCGCTCTTCGAACGGGTCGTGGAAATAAGGCTGACCGGTTCGGAAAATTTCTAGAATTTCCTTGTAAATTGTCATAGTCATTTTTCCAGTAACCGTGTAGACTGCTGATTCCGCACCCTCATCCATGAGATCATCGCCCTCGCTACCGCGGATTACAGTTCGCTGTAATCGGCGTTTAACATTCATGTGAACGTTACACCCGTCAATCTTTGTCCAATCTTGGCCTTTGGTTGCAATGAAGCATTCGCTAACTTCCATGACTACCCAATAGGGGAGGGCTTTGATAGTGTTTTTGCAAGGTCAGCTGTATTATCACTCAAAGGATAGAGCAACAAATTCGCTATCTGCCATTGGACATCTTGTCATAATGGCTTTGCTCATTACTCGCATATGAATCTCTGCAACGACTTCCACTGTTGCATGGAACATGTGTCCTGCATGCACTTCGACATCATCATTAGTGAATGTGGCATGTAAATGAGTGAATCCGCTGCCATCTTTCAGTCTAGCAAAATTACCCTGTAGTGTGACTAATTCACATGGATCTTCTAATGTCCAGCGCTGATAAATATGTTTGTCATTCATGAAACCATAGGCATTATCGCGAGTGCGACCAATTCCACTTGTTATTGCTGCTGCATTTACATTTTCTTTTTCTGCAACTTCCCTAATACCCGCATGTATTTCTTCACCAGGGTCTAGCCGGATGAAGATGTCATCGCCGCTTCTTGTCCAATCCATGTACCGGCTAAAACAATGGGGGTTTTGATTGTAGTGCTGCCCATTATTCAGATTCGCCGATATTGGATTCAAAATTAGCGCTTGGATATTGCTTTGTAGAAATCACATTTTCAATCTGTAATCTAGCAATCGACAAATCATGGTGTTCTCCTCCCAACGGTAAAGGGCCAAAAATGCCCCATCCTTTTCTCAATAACATGATTCGCCGCTTTGGTTGCTTTTTTGCTAGCTTTAACATCGACCATGGATACCTTTGTCCATCGGCAAATAGATGAGTTTTTGTTATTGCATAACGCTTAGGAACCAATAAAGAAATCAAATGAAGAGCCAGTAAAATATCCCAGATTATCACATAGGTGGGTGAAGTGTTGGAGAGTTGTACTAACGCCCATGGTAGTGCCATCATCGCAGCCATTGAACCAAGATTGCCCCATTGTCTTATCACTTCTTGAACCCCTTCACTTTTCCAAGCAAAATTACCATTGTCCTGTTTTCCAAGAGTAGGTACGTCCGTGCGTTGTTTTGTCAACCAATAAGCATCCCATGCAATTATTATTGCAAGAATTGAAACTGCTACAAAGGCGATGTTGTTCGCATTTGGTAAGGCGCTAGATGTCACCATGATATCACTTCAAAGAAGACGTTCGTCAAATAATTTCATCTCGGTGTCGCCACCGCCTCGCCTGGAACGCACTACCAACATTACTGCTAATATGATCAACCCGATAACAAGAAGTAAACCTGTGTTTGAAATCACAGAATCCTCTTTAGTGGAAATACCTTCTAAGATATCAGGCGTTCCATCATTGTCATCATCTTGGTCTTCGAATAACCATGTTGACATCCCATCGGGGCAATTGATAGTGTCAGGCATTCCATCATCGTCACTATCTAAATATGCACAGGCATCTAGTGGGAAATTGTCTTTGATATCCGTGAATCCATCGTTATCGTCGTCCTCGTCGTAGACATCTGGGCCACAAGAACGTGATATTGTGTTGTCAAACCAATCAGTATCATCGCATGTTGCTGTCCAATCCCCATCAGAGTCGAGTGCTGTCACTTCAAAATCAACACTTGCTGATGACATTTTTCCAAATGAATCTGTCACTTGTAATTCCAATACATAGAGTCCTTGTGGAATATCTGTCAAATTATATTGCAATTCGCTTGGGCCGGTGAGAACCTCGTTTCCAGATGAGTCGGTAACTATCCACAGCAGAGTTAATTCTTCGGCTGAATCATAATCGTCCGAGACTTGTGCAATCGCCGTTAGATGTGTTGTCTCCATGAACCTTTGACCTGAATATGGAGCGCTAATAGTGGCTGTTGGTTGACCGTTTACAGTCATGTTAACGATTAGATGATTATTGCCATTCAATGGTAAATCAAAGTTAGCTTCAGAATCAATAACACCTTCTGCACTAGCCATTAGAGAGATTGAGGTCGCTTCATATGTTGTGGTTGAGGATATCCATTTCAGCAATAACCTTGCTTCTGCACCTTGCCCGCTATAACTCATAGATTGACTATCTATGCCCAAAACTGATACTTGGTAATCGGCATCAAGTGATTGATTATTCATTTTAGCATCTAGGATAAAAGTCTCGAGGATATAGACATCAGATTGTAATAAGGAAACGGTTGTTGACTGGCTGTCAACATCGACTAAGGTGATTTCTGCTGAAGAGGATTCTATCTCTCCTACGATGCTGCCTTCTTCGATAATACAACCAAAGCCTTCCGCAGATATTGCTGTGCTTGCCCACAAATCAGTATTTCGCATCATTAGATTTGCTGGGTTTTCTCCTGCATCGGCATGCAGGTCTATTGCAACTGCATAATTTGCAATGTCTGCATCTTCGATTACTAGGGAAGAAGATGATTTTCCATGATGTACTGTCAAACCAGTACCGATTCCTTGTCCAGTCAAATTTAATCCCGAAATAATTCCGGCTGTATCATCAAAGTCTATTGCAGGAGCGCCGATTATCTCAATATTTGATAATATGATTTCTCTATTGGTGGTTCCTGCTATAGCTGCAGTTCCAGAGACTGTTGCACTAAACCCTTCAACTGAAAATTCTCCATCGATTGATTCAAGCCACAACACATTACCGTCACCGTTGAATGAGTTAGCATCAATATCTTTGACACTACCAGTAACCCCAGCAAGTTCCATGCCTGAAGAAATATTTTCTCCAATTTTCAAACCATCTATCTGTAGGTCAACTTGTCTTGCCCAAATACCCGGTCCATTACATGAATCTAATTCAACGCCTGACAACGTTACAACTGATTGAGAAGGATATGCGAAAATACAACCTGAACCTCCGTCATAGAATTCAGAATTTTTAACATTCACTTCTGCTGAACTACCTGGAGAAATCTGTATTAGGGGATCAGAACCACTAGAACGAGCGAATAATGCTGAACTCGCATCTACAGTACCAAGGCTAGGAATTGTAATTGCACTACTCGCTTCTACGACATGAGTCCCTGACAAATCAATAAGAGAACTGGTGTAATCTCCCAATACTAATCCACCCCAACGAGCGCCAAAGCCAGTACTTGAGAGTGTAGCGATTCCAGCATCTAGAGCCCCGTTTACTGTTATCGTTGAATCTTCTGTGGAACGAATGGCGACTCCGTCGTGAATTGTTAAAGTTGTGAATTGTCCAACTTCTAAATTACCATCCAAGAAATACGGACTCCATTGAGCCTCTAATATCAACCATGAATTGACTACTCCTGTTGGGAGAGTTGATGCCATAAATGTATGAGTTAAACTGGTGGATGAATCCCATGCGGTCATGTCGGTGAAAGATCCTATTTGCAAAGCGACTGTTTTCATTCCACCCGTTGTATCGCTAGAATCGTCGACATTTCGGGCGATTGCTGAAGTTGAAACTTTGCCATCATTATCGGTTTGAGACGTTGCCCCATCCACAGAAACTATTGCACCTACTACCGGTTCTCCTTTGTCCAATACCGTGATATCGAGTTCAGATAATAATGTAAATTCACCACCCGTTAGGACGGTTATACTTCCTTCTACATCTCCTCCAGTCATTTCAACTTCACATCCTGGTTGCAGTGTTAGACTACCTTTGATAGTTAAACTAGAAACTTCACGAAGTGTTTGGCATGACCAAAATAGATTGGCATCTATAGTTAAAGAATTATCAGCATCTGCTGTAACTGTTGCAGATGTTCCTGCATAAATATTAGGCACTGAGATTGTTGCACCTTGGCCACTTAGAATACCTGAGCCTTGAATATCTATTTCCGCAGTTTGCGGCAATTGTAAATCAACGCCAACCAAAGAAAGGCCAGCATTATTTGAAATCGTCAAATCTCCAGTTAGAATATGTGCTGTTCCATCGACCTTTGGATTAAGGACTACAAATTGCCCACTAGGAATCGCCCAATCTCCTGAAGGAATGACTGGTATTTGCACTGATTGGCCAATCTGGCCACCGGTAAGGGAAATCTTTACCCCAGCACCATCGAGTGTAACTGAGACCATAGAACCTGAAGACAATAGAGGTAAGTCAGCAGCGCCATTAACATCACTGATTAATTCAAAACCATGAACATTGATATTAGCTTCAACTGGATTACCTAATAAATCTGTGAAAGTTACTGCTGTTTCGATAAACTTATCAGATGATGATGTGGCAATTATTTGTGAAGTTGAAGAACCATAAAGGAAATATCCATCACCCAGTGCTTGAGATGACCCTGCAGAATTTTGAGGTTGGAAGTTACGAACTGTTGCATCGGCACCGTCTGACAAGGATAGTGGCGTTGAGTGAAATGCTGCTACCCATTGGCTTAGATGAAGTGATGATTGACCGATTAGATTCGCCCCTGTGTTTTGAGCGGTGGTTTGAAGAGATTCTGCCTTAAGTGTAGAGTCTGATAAATCAATACCAACCTCTTCACCATACTCTAGAACAATATCTGTTGCTACGATTGTACTTTGCTCTGCATTGATAGAAGTAGCAAAATTATTTACTTCAAAATTACCTAATTGAATATCCGAATACCAAATGTTTAGGGCTTCGGATTCACTATCAAAAGAACTGTATGTTTTTTCAATTATTACATTATTCCAATCGTGAGTGCCGCCCAAAATATTGGCTGCGCGTGAAATACTTCCAAGGTGTTGAATCTCAAGATTTTGAATTTCAGAATCTGGTCCTGAAATTATTAGTGCGTTTTGTTGTGTTGTGATATTGGTTGATTGTATTGTCAAAGATCCTTGCCCTGATGCCGAGATACCGCTATCTTGGCCAGTGAAATCTGATGCTGAAAATTGGTGCTCACCGATTCCAGATAGGCTGGCAATATGGTTACTATCCCAAACCTCAAGTTGATCAAATTGGCAAATACCTGCACAATTTGAATCAATGGTCGCTCTATTTGCATTGGTTGATGATTGGAATCTTACATCATTCAATTGATATTGTGTTGCTCCATTAGCGCTGAGTAGTCTCTGTCCTGCTACCGCTGCAGTATTGATCTGTAAGTCATCACTATCTGCTGCATCAATGAGTAATGCCACCTCCGTGCCTGTAATGTTTGAAACTTCTACCGAAGCCCCAGATACTGAAGAAATACCTACTGTTGCTTGACTAATACTGATTCGATTGGCAACTAAATTACCATTGCTTGCACTAATCGCGACTCCTGCTGATGAGATGGTGATGTCTTGACCGAAGAAATTACCACTATTAGAAACTCCAATTGCAATATCGTCAAAAGTTGCTCCATCGAGTTCTATGTCTCCACTATTCCTAATAGTGTCAAAGTCGATGTGGTTTGCTGATAGATCTGTAATGTGTGAACTACCGATTGAATTGATAGCCATATATGAGTCATTGACTACGAGGTGGGTCGCTTGCAGTGTTCCTTCAACGAGAACTCCAATTTCAGCATTTTCAATAACTACGTTTTGTAAATTAGCATGACCATTTGCTGCTACTTCAAGTCCAACCCAAAGTCCGGCGCCATGCGAACCTTGGGAAATGGACGGAATGCTTGAATTGAAGAATACGCCGTTTGCATTCAAAGTTCCTTCGACTGATATCCAATACTCTTTGGCGTCGATTGTCGTTCCAGGTTGAATGTCCAAGGTCGTGCCATTGGCTACTGTAACATTTCCACTAAGAATAATTTCTCCACTCCAATCGGTGTCGGAATTGATGACGCTATCTGCAGAGGATGGGGTTATGAAACAAGTCATTGGTGCAATAAGTAGCAACAAGACGAGGAGAAGGGTGCGCGTGCTTGCCATGCCTATGCCTCTTTGATTATCCATAAGAACCCAAAGGCTTCGCGTCAGAATGATTGTATTGTATTGGAGGCTATTATTGTCGAGTCTTACGACCCTGCAATGATTTACAATATCTGGTCAGAGTTGTTCACTTTAGAGATGAGCTGAACGGTGCGATTTCTTCAATGAGATCGTGGTGTCCAACATACATTCTGCGGCAGCAGTAACGGGTTAGCCCGATTTGATCGAGGGCGTCTGCCATTTCGATACCAGCTGTAATTTTCTCTTTGTACTCTTCCCACTTGTGGGCAATTAAGCCTCCACAACTGAAACAACGGATTGGAATTATCATAATTAATCACCTCATCTATACGACTTCTGCTTCTTTTTACGAGCACCGCGACCAAGTTGATGCTTAGCCTCCTTGCGGCGAGGATCGTTGACCAAGAGGCTACGGTCGAATCTCAAGTATTCGTTACGTAGTTCTTCATCAATTCCAGCTTTGCCACCATTGTAGTGGACAAGTCCACGTGCAATAGCAGTACGAATAGCATCGCTTTGTCCCATAATACCGCCACCTTCTGTAGTGATATTAATGTCTACCTTGCTAAGGCGATTCATAGCGTCAGCAATAATTAGTGGTTCCATAGCCTTACGACGTGCAAGAGATGGGGAAAGGATTTCAATTGGCTCACTGTTAACGCGAACTCTTCCCTTACCGACGATAACGCTTGCACGAGCAATTGCTGTCTTACGCTTTCCTGATGATTCAACTGATTTCTTCTTCTTGCCTGCCATCATTGTTCACCTCCAGTCCATCGGTGGGTTGGTGCACCAAGATTAGCTGAAATCTCTCCAAGGAGAATAAAGCGATCTGGTAGTGCTCTTCTAATCTTGCTATCATCGCCAGATTCGTGGCCTTCAGGAAGTTCAGATTCTAGATGAGATGGGCAGCCGATTTCAACACGTAGGTTACGTAGTGCACGGCGTCCACTGCTCTTCTTTTGGTAAGGAAGCATTCCACGGATAGTACGCTTCATAATCATGTCCGGCATACGTGGGAAGAATGGACCCTTACGTGGATGATTCAACTTATACTTTGCTTGGTATGTAGTTAATACCGAGCGTGGTCGTCCAGATACGATTGCTTTCTCAGAGTTGATAATGATAACTTTGTCATCACGATCATCCCGTGCAGCCTTTAGGAGAAGTTCAGCAACAGTAGATGCTAATCGTCCCATGATGAGACCATCTGCGTTGAATACGTAGGTGGTTTCAGGCAAGGATTACTACCCCCTTTCCGGTTGGGTTTTCGTTCATCAGCTCGTTGTAGGTCAAAAATCGACCTCCAGCGGCTTCTATTTTCTCCCGAGCGCCATTACTTACACTGTATGCTGCGATAGTGTGGTTACTGACCAACTCACCTGAGCCAAGAAGCTTGCCTGGTATGAGGATTGTTGCACCCTCAGGGGCGTAGCGACTTACACGGCTAAGGTTAGGTTGGGCCCAGTTCTTGCGACTTCTTGATAATCGCATGGCCACATCTCGCCAAACAGCAGATCCGGTCTCACGAGACTGTGCCTTCAATACGCCGATCATGTCGACTAACTGAGTATTTGTCTTGTTTGTTGGATTGCTCATTTAACTCCCTCGATGCTTTGAAGCAGCCCGCCGTCTCGCCAACCCATTATCAAACCACCGACGCGGTAGGGCTGTACTGCGCGTCGCAGTACAGCGTTTGAGGCAAGCACTCTGTTTCAAGTGATGAGCGCCAAAAGCACCTTCTCATTCGAATAGAATATCGCCTTTTGCGTCTAGTAATTCAATGGTCAATCCCGCTGCCCTGCCTTGAATAATGATCTCTTCATGTAATGCATCTGAAAAGCTATCCAGTGCATCGAGTGCGGTTATTCCAGCAACATCGGTTAATTGATCGATTAGGTGATTCAGTACGCAACTGACCCCATAGGCTTGTCCAGCCCTAAATGCATGGTCAACGCCACCGATTTCTGGATCTTCTGCTTTCATACGTAGCATTACTTGTTGAGAATATGCGACTAAAGCCCCATATATTGTTTCAATTATCTGTGCTGCTTCCAAATCTCCAAGCAATGTTTGTGATTTTGCTAATGCGGCCTGAACCGCTTTTCCATAAGTTCCATGTGCACCAATAGTGTCGTTTGTCTCTTGCTGCATGGCTTGGTCTATGAGCTGCTTCCAGTCGTCCATATGGTTAGCACGATGAAACCGCCCCTTCAATGTTAAGGCGATAAATATGCAAATTATGCAATCATCCTAACTATTTTCAAATCCGAGGACCTTCATACAAAGCAATGGCTAGGTGGGCGCAACGCATTACGCCACACCTATGCCGCACTATTCAAACTCGAAGTTAGAATCCTGAATCTTCGTCACCATCATCAAGTCCTGCTTGACGTAGTGAACCATCAGCTGCTACGAATTCACCGGCTTTGGTTTGGACATCGTAAAGATTAACCAAATCCTTTCTTCCAATCATTCCGTCCTCACCTAATGCAAGGGTTAGAGAACTAGAGATTGCATTTAGTGTCATCAATGCCTTATCGCGGTGTTCAACGCCGATATTGTGATCGGAGTATCTTGCTTCTTCAAAGATTGTTAAGAATCCATCAAGTTGCTCGCTTGGCACCATGCTGAAGGCAGCACGAACTGCTGTTTCAAATTCACGAGTTGTTTCGTAAACCTTCTTCATAAATCCATGCTTTCTGAAGTGCTTAACCAAATTCTTGTAGCAATCGAAAATTACAGCAATATACTCGTTACTTGCTTCCAGTTGCATCATTGTATCAGTCAATATACCCTTTAGAGCATGTACCTGGCGACGCTCTTGTACGCGTTGCCAATACATGAAGCCTGCAATGATTGCAGCCATCAAAACGATTGCAAATGCCATCATAGATTCAGGAGTGAACAATGATGATTGAGCATTGACATCGCTTAGTTCAGCCCATACAACTTCGTGGGTAATGTTATCCTGGGATTCTGAGAAGTAAGTAGAACCTGGGTAATATGCAATAATACGCCATCTTCCTTCACAATCAACACCATTACAAGTCCTACCATCGAAAGCCCACTCGAAGCTTGCGTGTCCTTGTTCATTGGTCTTGGTCTTGTTGACTCCTTCCTTGACCCACTCATTATCTTCAGAGTAGAATTGGCGTACGAACCATACTTCTTCGTTTTCAACCGCCAAGTCAAGGCGGTCGCGCAATAGTGCTATTTCACCTATAATCGCAGTTCCTTCTGGAACTCCGTTACTACCTGAATGACTCCATGTTTGCTTAACTTGAAGGTCAACGCGGGAACGAACTAAGAGTTCTATATCCATGCTCGAACCATTCAATACATTGGATGAATCCTTATCACAACCTCCAGCAACACGTAAATCTGGTTCAAATGCAACTCTTAGTGTTCTGAATCCTTCCAACTTGCCACCGGTTGTTTCAACACCCTTTAGCGACGGATTCTGCAGTTGATCTCCACTGAACCATTCCACCGTACCATCTAATTCGTTAGTACGAATTGTTGCGATTGGGCGAACATTTTGCTCAGGGTCAAGATAGATGTTCAAACACTTTCCACCAACGTATTGGCCATTGGATTGCGTTAGTTTAGCATCTATGTGGAACGACTCCTTCAGGTAAAGTACAGGATATGTACTTCCATTAGGCGCCATCCATGATTCAACACTGGACTTGAAAGGTCCAACTTCCATTATTGAAAGTGTAGAGTTAGAGAATACGTCAAACTCAGTTTGTACTGTTTTGTTTTCATAGCGGTATGCATCGTTGTTATCATATGATGAATAGATAACAGATACCTTGGCCTTTCCAGCCATTACGTCGCTAAGAGGACAAGTAATAGCGTAGAAACCATCAGAATCAGTTGTCGATGTAGGACAAGCAATAGGGCCGGATTGGCCGTTAACCATCTCGTAATTAACACGAATAATTCTGTTCGTTAAGTTAGTTCCGAGTTCATCTGACAACTGTCCTGTAACAACCATTGGTTTAGGAACGATTTCACCGGTCATAGGGTCAACTTCGCTTGTGTAAACAATTTGATCATCAACGTCTAAATTAGTACGGCCGATTAAACTGAATCCATTTGCATTGTGAGTCATTATCACACGATAGTGATCGTTACCAGGCGTACTTACACATGGATCCCATGCACCTTGTATTCCTAGGTAAGAAGCTTCTAATGGAGCACATCCTTCATTTGGAAGTGTTTCTTCGAAGCGAACAATTACATTGACTGGTCCGAATCCATCTGGTAAGAAAGACTCAGGGTCTTCGCGTAATAGTTGCGGATTCAAAGGACTGATATTAGATTTCAAACATCCAATTGTCTCATTTCGATCTAAGTCACCGTCTTGGTTGGCATCTCTGTCTGCGAAACCATCACCATTACCATCATAGAAACATAGATGAGAACCATCAGGTTGTGGCTCTGGCAAAGAAATCAATCCAGCTTGTGGTGCAACTGTTGCAACGACTTGTCGGTGGCTGATTCCGTCAAAGGCCTTACCTTCAAAGATAATATCAACCAATCCACCATCAGGTGCTTCAGGACCATCAAGAGCTGCTCCACCGGAGTCGCGCTCTAGGGTCTTATTGTCATCAACAAGTTGTGCTGTGAAATCCCAACGGTCTCCATTTTGGCGTAAATTAGGATCTGCTGTTGTAACTGATAAGTAAGACCTTGAAACAACCCACACTTCTTGTGTTGCTGTATTACCCTTCATTAATGGAGTTCCTGCGTATTCAAATTGCAAGGTGAAGTCACCTAGTTCATCTTGTGCTGAAACATTGAAAGGAATCTCAAAGAATCCGTTGTCATCTGTGTAATTAACACCCGTTCTTCCATCGAATGACCAAGTGTAATTGACTGGGGCATTGCGCACTGGTTGTAGAGAATTGTCAACTAATTTCGCTTGAATTGTAGTGTTAGTATTACGATAAAGGCGAGGCAGGGAGGTCGTTTGGAAATCCGTAGTACCTACAACTGTTACATTGATGTATGCACCAGTGTGTGAAAGTGTTGTCGAGTTTCCTGTGAAATAGTATGCTGAGTTAGTGAAATCAACTCTTACACCATATGTTCCTGCACTGTATTGACTGTACCAAGACCAGTTGTAATCGTATGCTGCATCTCCGTCCTTCATTATTGGGCGCTGAGCATATGCTGTCTCTTGTGCCCCCATAAATTGTCCATTCTTGTCAACGTCAATTTGCAAAGCGACCGGGTCTGCATCCCATGCATCATTGGTCCTATTTGTGACAGTACCAATGATTTGGAAACCTTCTCCAGTATTCATTTCTGGAACAATTTCACAACGTACTGGACTTTGTGGGTCTGTTGGATCAACAGCACCACAAGGCGGTAAGTTAGAATCTCCTCCATTGACTAAATTGATGTACCAATGTGTTGTATTAACAGATATGAAATTGCGTAGTCTTGCTGATTCACCCAAGAGTGTTGCAGGGTTTCCATCCCAATTTGTAGCGTATGGTTTGTAGTTTGCAACATCATTGAAGTTAATTCCTGCTGCAGTCAAAGCCTGTGCATGGAATAGAGTTGCCCAGTCACCAAAGGTACCATCACCGTTGTTGATAGTCGCATCAAAGTAGTAAACCGGATTTACTCCGTTTGCAATCATTTGTCCTTCAATATTCATGCGATGCATAATACGAACTTGGAATGGGAGCGATTCATCGCCATGTAGCCAAGGGAATGGCCATTCACTTGCTAATTCTGGTGAGACTCTTGCAATAATTTCAATATCTCCAGAAGGTAAACTTGTATTAGAATAATCATATCTTACTGGCACACCGAGGCTGTCTAGAACTACGTTGTGGTTTAAAGTCAATGAATCCCAAACAATTTCTTCATATCCACCTGGAATCTGGCCAATGCCATTATCCATGGTTGAGTTCCAACGAACTTGTTTCCAAGTTCCTGAAATACCCAAATCTTGGATGAAGGTCAAAGAAGCCCAACCCGAAGAATCTGTTCGGTATCCCTCTCCACCAAATCCAGTGAAGTTCGTTGGGTGGGTCGTGTTACCGAAAATTCCACCAAAGATAGAGAATGTAATAGGTGCGTTCTTAACACGGTTATCGAAGAGTCCTCTCTCCCAATCAGCTGCGTAGTGTGCCTTGAAATCAAGCCAGAACGGTTGTTCATCACTGCGGAAATATTCCCATGCCGAATAATCAACTGTTAGGTTTGCTTCTACACCAACATTGTAAGATTGTGAAGTGTTTCCATTGAATGCGAACATTTCTGTTACTTCTGCATACACGATATATGTTGAACTATCACCTACTGATATGTCTTCAGGGTATAGGAATTGTCCGACACTGAAGTTTCCACCAGCATTTGTCAAAACATCAGTTGTTTCAACTGCTTTGGTTCCGTTTGCAGTCCACTCAATGGTAACTTGAACAGGTAATCCAACCGCGTTCTCCATCTGGCCAGAAATTGGATTCACCCAATCTACATGCCCACTGAAAATCGATGGTGAACGTGCATCGATCCAAAGATTATTTGGAACGTTCATAGTGATGAAAGTTGGAGCTTTATCATCCTCGTCGAGAACACAATCATTGTCATGATCCCAGTCACTTGATTCAGCACCCGCATAGCATGCATCGCTGGTGAAGGAGTTTTCCAAATGGTCGAAATCAGGATCTTCACGTGTGTCATTGTCATCATCCATGTCTACTGCGTCCGGACCTGTTCCATTATCAAGAGGATTAGCGATACCTTCGCCATCTCCAAAGTCATCGTGATCCCAAGGGTTGGTTGAGTTTCGGTCAAAACGGGTAGGCCAAAGTAGAACTTCGTCCACATCTTGCATTCCATCTTGGTCATCATCCAAATCAAGGTCATCGCGTGTACCATCGTTGTCGTGATCGAAGGCTTGAGTTAGACTGATTGCAAGTTCTAAGGTATTAGAAATTCCATCTGCGTCCCAATCATCATCCATCCAGTCAACAATTCCATCATTGTCATTGTCAAATGGCATTTGTTCTTCTCCCCAGAAACAATTTGGCATTTGTTCTTGGAGAATATCGCTGATTCCATTATTGTCATCATCGAAATCCTCTGCATCAGGAACACCGTCATTATCATTGTCAACGTCGTAATACTTTGGTGCGCGTAGGCCTTGCGACATGACACCTTGATCCCAAACTGCTTGGAACCAACCATCTTCGTCAACGTCGGCATCATTACCATCGTCATCATTGTCTTCACAATTAGTTCCGGTGAAGAATGCGCCATCGTATATTTGGCCTGCATCGTCATCTAAATCATCATTTGAATCAACTTCAAAGTAATCCCATATTCCATCGTTATCATCATCGACATCATACCAATCATAAACCGAGTCATAATCATCATCTAAATCGACTGTATCATTTGTGAAATCGCCATCCAGGTCGCCATCAACATCGTTCTTCATCAAGTCTGCACCGAGTTCATCAGGGAACTCATCCAGGTGCTTTGGACCCATTCCGTCAACGTTCCACTGCCATAGCCCAGTAAATAGACCGAACCAAGCGATGAATGAATCTCTGTTATCTGTCATGTCAACATTGGAAAGTGCAGCGCTCTTTTGTCCATTGAACTCGTAATGGTAACAGCCACCTGCTGCTCCAGGGGTGCAGCTCCAATTTCCAGTGCTAGGACCGCCGGCGAAAGCGCCTTCGTTCCAGTTTTCATCAGGGCGAACAGAATAAGGTGAGCCCATTTGAGCATTTACTCCGTTCAGTGGCATATGGAACGCGAGAGCATAAGCATAACCACACACGAAACCTTGACCCAGATTTCCAACTGTCCAACCACACGTAGTTAGGTCGTACGAACCACCCATGCGGATATCATTGACATCGAGTACACCATCATTAGCTTCGTCTTGATCCCACCAATCTGGCAGACCGTCCGCGTCTTGATCCATGTCCAGACCGTTGATTAGAGAATCTCCATCACTGTCAATATCCCAATCGTTTCCACCATTATATGGAGACCAGCGAGCGAATAAGAACCAATAAAATTCTGGAACTGTACCTGGAGTAACTGGATTTGTAGTTGTATCATATCCATTGTAGTTTAGAACTACATCTTGGAAAGGATTGTGCAAGTAAACCATGTTCCAGTGGTCAGAGGTGTTATCTGAGTATGTTTGAGAATCTCCACTCCCATCCAAAGCACCACCGTCATCTACAGGGTAAAATGGTCTAGCAAATGAATCGCCTAGATCAAAATCAAGAACACCGCAGTTTCCGTCATCTGGATCGTATAAGTCTGAAATACCGTCGTTATCATCATCCCAATCGATGTCGTTTTCAAGTCCATCACCATCAATATCAGAATCAACTGAGTTTGGCCCGTCGTCGCGATAAAGTGCACCGTTGATAGTATGTAAATCTGCATCATTATCCAAATCACAATCCCAATCAATATCCAATGCATCCATTATGCCGTCGTTATCGTCATCTACATCTTCCCAGTTGTTGATTCCGTCGCCATCCCAATCGTTGAATTGTGAATGAGAAGCACGTTGTGATACACAGCGAGAATCTGGATTTGTAGGATTCGGATTAGCAATTGTAGGACAATTCCATGTTGCTACATCTGAAGACTTGTCCAATGGGAACGAATCGTTCTCATTTTGTATTTGGTCATCATCAAGGTCGTATTCGAAATTTAGCGCATCTCCGCTAACTAGGATGTTGTCAAGATTATCTGGTGAAGTGGTACCACCCATATCTGCATCCAACCAATCTGGGATTGCGTTATAGTTTTGATCAATGAATCTAAGGCGGTCGTCATCTTGGTCGTAGTCATAATCAAGTTCACAATCGATTCCAGGAATTGAGTCTGTATCTCCACCAGGAGTTTGGAATGGCGCTGTTAGATTGCTTCTTGTATAATCATTCAATCCGTCTCCGTTGGTGTCAATGTTGATACAGACATCGAGGATTCCGTCATTGTCATCATCTGGATCGGACATATCGAGTATTCCATCATTATCGTCATCATTATCTGCACTATCTGGTGTTCCATCATTGTCGTTATCAGGATCGAGGAAGTTAGGTACTCCATCTAAATCTAAATCTCCATCAACAATTGCTGAAAATGAAGGAGTTCCTTCTGCGCCCATTGCACCGTGACCGGAGGTTGTGCTGTGAGTTCCTGCTGCTGCAACGCGTGCTGCCTCGTATGCAACATAGTCAACACCACCAGAGAAGGTTCTGTATTCGTTGAAAGTCCATGTACGATATGCTTCAAACATATTCCCAGCTTGTGTGTGAGATGTCGTTATTGAAGCATCGTAAGGATGTGAATCATCAACATCAGAAACGCCATCATCGTCGTCATCATCATCGAAATAATCTTGGACACCGTCGCTGTCTAAATCGCAAGGCCACTTAAATTGGTCAATTCGTGCATCGTTATCATCGTCTTCATCATAACGCCCTGCGCCTGAACCATCACTATCCTCATCAGGAACGCCATCGTTATCGTGGTCAAATGGATTTTGGTCTGCAAGGTAGAATGCTCCGACTGGTAGATTTGTCCAAGGATGAATAATCGTGCTGTCTAGGTAACGGTCTGTTGTTACATTAATCGGGTCAAGTCCTAATCCTTTAAGAGCCTCATAATCAAGTGGGCCTTCGATAATACCATCATTATCATCATCCCAATCTAGGTGGTCGAGAATTCCGTCATTGTCATGATCGTATGGATCTGTTCCATAACATCCGTCAAAACGTTCTAACAAATCATAAATTCCGTCATTATCATCATCTAAATCATCGAGGTCGTTTATTCCATCGTTGTCGTGGTCCTCTTTGCTAGATTCTTCCAAGAAAGTAGAATAAGATGGAATTACTGATTCCAAAGCAGCAAGGTCTAGTATGACTCCAGATGATATCCCAGCATCACTCCACATAAGATTGGTTAGAGCAGGGTGCCCATTTGGACCGATGTATTCCTGGTGACCAACCCAGCCGCCTTGGCCGCCTTGGTCAGTAGACTGTGCAGGTGATTGTCCAATCGGCTGTCCTTTGACAAGCGCTGTTTCGGACGTTCCTTGTTCACCATCATCTGGTTGTACCAAAGCTAGTAATGGACTTGATATCATCAAAAAGACGATTGTCAAAGACATTGACAAAATTTGGCGTCGGCGTATTGTTTCATTTTTTGTGTTTGAGAGCATGTGGCCACCTCGTAATTATTCTGTGACCGAGGTACCCTATTTGAAGAGAATGGCGCGACCGTGCACTTGTGTATCATGACGCCGTTCGCGTATCATCTGCAGTAATTATTTTCAATATTTGAAAATATAAAAAAAGAATCACATAGTTAGTGATAGAAAAAGGAGAGGACTACTGAAGGCCTCAGCCCCCAGTAGTCCGACTATTCAATATCCGCAGATATTGATGATATTGATTTGTTTAACAGATTAAACTCAAGCTTCCAAGATATCTTCGATGCCGTCGTTATCGTCGTCGTCATCTTCGTTGTCTTGCAAGCCGTCGTTATCATGATCAAATTGACCTGTTAGGGAGTTTCCGTCATTGACTTCGAACCAGTCGGATAATCCGTCATTGTCGTCATCGTTGTCTGAAAGGTCCCAAATGCCGTCGTTGTCATGGTCGTAGCGGTATGTACCGGTAGCGCCATCAGCTTCGTCAACGTCGAGAATATCGTCGTTGTCGTCATCGTCGTCAACACCATCATCCATGCCATCATTATCATGGTCACGGGATAGGTCTTCGCCAGATGTGCCTACGTCATTGTAGTTGTCTATTCCATCATTGTCGCGATCTAAGTCAACAGCGTCGGAGATTCCGTCGTTGTCGTGGTCGTAGATGTTGGTATTCGGGTCACCGTCTTCAACTTCTTCGCGGTCGTCGATTCCATCACCGTCATCATCGTCATCTTCAGCATCAGTGATGCCGTCGTTGTCGTGATCCATTGGGAATTCATCAACTGAGTCCGGAATACCGTCATTGTCATCGTCGTTGTCTACATCGTTAGGGATGCCGTCACCGTCGTTGTCATTTTCGCCATTCTGTTCCTGGTTGTCGAGCTGCTGACCTTGTTGTTGGTCGGTCTGTTGACCCTGTTGGCCTTGTTGACCGTTTTGGGTTTGACCTTGTTGCTGCTCGTTCTGTCCATTCTGGTTCTCACCGTTTTGGTCTTGACTGGTTTGTTCGCCTTGCTGGCCGCCTTGTTCGCCGCCTTGCTGTTGTTGACCTTGTCCATTGTCTTGTTGTTGA
>JAOMOG010000018.1 GCA_028353405.1 Candidatus Poseidoniaceae archaeon
CGGGAGGATATTTGAGCAGGTCGCGCACACCGCAGGTTATGGCGGAAAGTTTTGAAGTAGTTGAAAGGTCTATCAACATCAATGATAAACTCGGGCCAAAGTTACTTGCGGCTGCTGAACAAAATGCAATTCTTCGTATTGGATGGAACCCTGCAGGAGATAAAGTTCCCAAAAACGGAGAACTCGGATTATGCCCTGCACTGCCAAAGGGCTCCAGAATGAGAGGTCTTGGAGTATTTGGTTCTTGGATTGCTTCATATGGACAAGGTGGAGCATTTACTATCCAAGGGGATGCTGGATCATTCTTGGGTGCTGGTAATGATGGAAACACAATCCTATGTGAAAGAATGGCTGGGAATCATGCTGGATATGCCATGAGAACTGGAAGAATTACAATTCTAGATGGTGTTGGAAATGATGCCGGAGGTAATATGACTGGCGGACTAATTGTAATCCGTGGCTCAACTGGCTCAAGAATCGGCGGTGGAATGTCTGATGGATTGATAGTCGTTCATGGCGATGTAGGTAGTGAACCTGGTTCAGGAATGACCGGCGGACGTATTGTAATCAATGGAAGATGCCCTACACCTCCAAGCGGAGTTTCTCTTAGACCATTAACTGCAAAGGAAGTCAAAGAGATTAATGCACTTCTCGGCGAACCTGATTTAGAAATCCCTAAAGATGCAGTTTGCTTAACTCCAAGCCCAACATTAAATGTTGAAGGTAGAGGAGATGTTGTTTCAAGTGGAGATTTAACCGGAATAGGACTAGTTCCTTCCGATGACCATCAGTTAGCAAATTATTCAGTAGCTGACACAATTGCACTAATTGGTGAAAGAAAAGGAAAAAATACACCAATCGCATTACCACTCCCTCTACTACCAATTGTACCAAGTGGTAAGGATTTGTTTATTGACAAAAATGAAGATGCAATAGCATCGAACATACTATCGCAACAGCCTTTCATCACTCTAGATTCTCCACGCCCAATCGATATAGTGATGATAAACTCAGCAAATTTACCAGATATGCCAAGTTTGCTAGCCAGTGCCGGAGGTATTGCCTTTGACCTTGATGATTTGCCAGCGATGAATTCGGAAGAAATGGATGGCATGCTCGTTGCCACAACATATCTTGTAGGATATTCAGCACCGGTTATATTTATCCAAGGATTGGGGAGAATCCAACCCCTACATGTTCGCAGTTCACACCACAAAATAGACCTTGCAGTAACCCGTATTGAAGATGGTTCGGGGCTGCCAGAATCTGCTTCATTACCATTGATTGGACGTTCTAGTAAAAGCCATCTTGAAGGAACTATCACGCAAGCAGGAATCCTCCTGGGTTTTTCTGCTGATGGGCATGACTTAGCGATACTAAAAGCCAGTGGAATATCAGTTATCTGTTGTGAAGTACCAATGGTTGAAGCGACTGATTTAGCCAATTGGCTGAGTAGCATGAGTACTGATATTACAGCGATACTTCGCCGCCTAGGTTTGTCCTCAATAGATGAGTTAAAGCGAACCCACCTACGTGCTTTAGACCATGAAACTGCAGCGGTTAGCGGATTGCGCTTAGCCGGATACGAACGCCCATTACCACATTGGTTCGCGAGGTGATCTTATTCCGACTATTTCTGTACAACAGAGCTTATTGACCGAGATTATGAAGTCACATGGACTTGTACATGATATCGCAATTCTCGCAGACCAATTACCCTTGATGGGAACTGATGTTGATAATTGTGATGACGAGGTTCTAGACATTGAAATATTTCCTGATCGGCCAGACTTGCTATCTGGAGAAACATTAGCATTTGCGCTCAGGCCATTTTTGCATGGAACTACTGCAACACCAAATATGAATGTCATTGAAGGAACAATTGAGATGGATGTAGATTCGGAACTTGCAACGATTAGACCTGTTATACTCGGTGCAGTTGTTAGGGGAGTCAATATTGGTACAACTCCGGATGAAAAGGATACATTCATTCAAACACTGATGGACCATCAAGAAAAGTTACATTTCGCATTAGGACGTGGCAGAAAGCGTGCTTCTATTGGAGTTCATGATCTAGCAAAATTACAGCCTCCGTTTAGAGTACTAGGCGTCGATAAGAATTATTCTTTCACTCCACTCTCTATGGAAGAAGATATGACGATTACACAAATATTAGAAAATCATCCTAAGGGAATTGATTATGCTCACTTAATGGCAGATATGGAACGTTATCCAATTATACTAGACTCAAGTGATAAAGTTCTATCTTTCCCTCCAATAATCAATGGAGACCATACTACTGTAACGCATTCAACTACTGAATTTTTCATTGATGTCACCGGCTGGGACCGCCGTGCTTGTGAATCATCTTTGATGCTGATCGCAATGCAATTAGCGGAGCATGGTGGAATCGTTGAATCAGTAATTATCAATGGGATAGATGGAGTAAATGAGATTGTTCCTAATGGTGATGGAATAACTCATAGCGTACCACAACGATTGGTAAATGGTCTATTGGGACGAGAGTTTTCATCTGATGAACTATCTACTTCTATAAATCGCATGGGTGGTATTTTTTCTGGCCTCAGTCCTGCACCTGAAAACTCCCCAACGATTCCAAAGCGTATGGCCGATGCTGCTGCGGGAGAGCAGATGCTCAATTTCATAATGCCTCGTTGGCGATTTGACATCTTGCATCCAGTAGATTTAGTAGAAGAAATCGCTATTGGTCATGGATATGAAGATCTAGGTCAAGATGTTGCAAAAGCGCCACTAACAGCAATTCCACGCTCTGACAATCATATTAGAAGAAGAATTAGAGAGTCATTACAAGGTCTTGGATTTATGCAAATCCAATCACTGACTCTGTCAAATGACCGTGACCAATTTGAATTGATGAGGTGGCAACAAAGTGGAGATGTTACCAGAATCACCAACCCGATTACAATCGACCATACTTTACTGCGACAATATATTCTTCCAGGATTATTTAGATTACTTGCAAGTAACCGCCATCATGAATTACCTCAAGGAGTATACGAATTGGGAACTGTTGTTAGAGATCACAAGAATTGCGACCGTGTTGCATTCTTGATGGCGGAAAAGGGTGGTGGTTTTGCTGCAGTCCGTGGCAGAATCCAAGCAATGCTGAGAGACTTAGGCGCAAATGATTACACAATTGAGGCGCTACCTGATGGAGAAGGTCCTTGGTTGACTGGAAGATCTGCAAAAGTATTGATTGGAGATACATGGGTGGGATGTTTTGGTGAAATAGACCCATCTGTATCAAATGAGTTTGAACTCAAAGTACCAATCAATGGAGCAGAATTTGATGTGACATTACTTAGTTCTGCACTTCCAGACCCCGTTTGATAAATGCCATCTAGGCATTAATCTCAAGAGTATGGAATGTACGTTCCGTTATTATTCTTAACGTGAGGAGTTGCGTCAAAACTTCCATCACCTTTTTTCTTGTAATGATATCCGTCAGTATGATGAATCCAAGTAAACGCTGGAGCTTTAGGTACTGCTGGTGGCGCTGCTTTGGATGGTACTGCTGGCTTAGTAGGAATTGCAGGTGGAGCTGCTTGGACTTGCTTAGGTTTCTCTGTTCTTACACTAATCTCTGGTAGATTTTGTTTTTTTACCGCAGACTCTGGTTTACCCGAAGACAGTTGCCCATCCCCAGAAACAATTCCATCATATTGGGAAGATTGGTCTGCAGCCTTGCTTACTTCAGTTGCCCCATCACCAAATAGTGCAAGTGCAGATTTGTAATCATCTGAACTTTTGTGAGATTCATCTGCTAATGTCTGCTGACTTGCATTTTCACCCATCTTGTACATTATTGGAGTTGGGGGCTCTTCTTCAAGCTGATCCGGTTCCTTCTTTTTGCCGAAAGGCCAAATTGGTGCCATGGTTCGGCCAAAACCACTTCTTTGAAGAAGCCTGCCATTGGCCATACTAGAATTTCTCATTTATTTTTGATTAAAACCCTACACATCAAATACGACTGTTTGAAGAACTAAACAGCGTGCAGTGTTTATGAGCAGATGGATTGTTCTTGCACTTTTCATCATTCCGAGTCTATTTCCAATGGTGATAGCATCGGTTGAATCTCAGGCAAGAGAAAGTAATGAAATAATGTCTTTGTACACTCCCTCTGAAGTAATAGTTCATCGAGGTGAGATGTCAGAAGTGTTCTTTACAACCCATAACAATGCGGATAGTGTCCAAACTTTTACCGCCAATATTGAAAATGTTAGTTCTGATTTATCTGTAACGGGATTGCCACTAAACTATACATTGGTAGAAAATCACTTGCAACAATTAAAATTTAATGTCACCGCTAGTAGCAATTGTGAATATGGTTCTGCTTTTATTACTCTAAATATTACAACGGACATGGACTCTAGTTTTGTAATATCACAAATTCTCGTAACCATCGCACCACAAAGTAATCTAACTTTTGGAGTCAGCGGAATTTCAACATTTACTGTTGAAGCCGGAAGCAGAACTTCTGTTGCAGTCAATATCACAAATAATGCGATATTGGATGATAATATCACCTACGATATTTACTCAACATCAACTCTTAATTGGGGTTGGACGATGAATGAAACTTCTGGAAATAATGCCTTTGAAACTTTAATGCCAGGTCAATTATCTTATGTCTTTGTATGGATTGATATTCCAGAAGTAATAGACGGTGCACCTTTGCAAGGCTATGGCCCTCAATTTACTTTGAAAGCCGTATCTGGTCTAGACAGGGCCTTAAGTCAGTGGTCATTTAATTTGATTTATGATTCCTTTCGCAATGCAAGTATTGACCTTGCTGAGCCTGATTTAGAATTAGCACCGGGTGAAGATGGAAGGTTAGAAATCACACTACGCAACACCGGAAATGTAGATAATAGAATGAATCTTACAATGCAAGCAATAGATGAAAACGGTGATACTTTGAATGGATTTACCAAATCCGATCGTTTTGAAAATGATGGTTGGACTGTAGCATTATTCAATGGATTAGAAGATCAGTTTTTAGCGCCTAATGAATCAAGAACGATAGAGGTTGGTTTCCAATCACCAATGCAATATACCGGTTCAATTAATGTTCGTTTCTTTGTCTTTGCATTAGGAGCTTATGAGCGTACTTATTCAATTGATGTTGGTGCTACAATTGTTAGGGAAAGGGCTGGAGAAGCGTCTCTCAGTTCTGCTGGTTGTCATAACTTACTACCACTACAATCATGCAATTCTACTATTGAAGTCACCAATACGGGTAATGCAATTGATTATTATTCTCTTGAATTGTTAAGCGCACCTTCATTTGTTGATGTTAGTGTTCCATCTACTGGCATAGAGGTTGCTAATTCATTTAGCGATGAATTCCCGGAGATTACAATAACTGCTAGTAATGATTCAATCGCATTTGAAAATGGTAATGTTAGCATCGCTGTAAATTTCCTTAATAGTGAACAGTTGCAAATCATTAACATTCCAGTAAAAATATCCCCTGTAATAAATTGGTCATTTGAAAATGTTAGCGAAGAAATTGATTCAAAGGGCAGACTCTCAATCGTGATGACTTTACGCAATGAGGGTAATGCATTTGATGGATTAATTGTTCAATTACAATCATCGCATTCCACTGAAATGGCATTTATTCCACCTTTTGCTGCGATTGTAGAAGACGGAGTGGAATATCCTAGATCCTTTGAAATAGATGAGATTCCAATCGGTGCTAACTTTACATTGAGGGCCTGGGTTGAGATACCAGAGGATCAACAGGCAAATGGAACAATTTGGATAAATACGACAGTACGTTCCAAATTTTCTCCAGAAATTGAGTTTATTCACACCTCGTCAGCCGATTATAAGGGGATTCCTTGGCAACCAGCCGCAGAAGAAGATGAACCGTTGATTGATTTTGCTCAAATAATGTCAACTACTTGGCTAGTTCTAAAGGCCTGGTCATTTGTAATATTAGCGATCTTTGTTTCGAGTATGCTTCTTCTCAAAGCGAATACTGACCGCGTTACTCGCAAGGCTGAAGAAGCGATAAGAAGTGAGTTGTATGCTCAGAAAAATAAACCTCCTGAACAAGTTGATGATTGGATGGGGAAATTCTCTCAAAGGAGTCAACAACCTGAAATTGAATCTAAATTACATGTTCAAAAGGAACATTTTGAACAGGCGTTTACTTCACGTGCGGGTGCAAGTCAGCCAGCAACTCAGCCTATGGAACCATCTCTAAGAGATGCTGCAACCACTGTATTGGAAGCTCATGATACCGCAAATGTGAAGATGGGCGCAGATGAGTTACTTGGATCGATTCAACAACATGGAATTGCTATTCCACACCAAGCTAATGAATCATTAGAACTCAAAAGTAACGAAACTGATATGACAACTCGGCATGACCCGCAACAGATACTAGGAGAACCCCCTGTTACAGAAAGTGTATCTAGTGTTCCTTTACCTAACTCTATTCCATCAGCACCAGATCTAGATGATTTAGATATTTGAGGGATTTTGATGTGGAGAGTAGGTCTAGATGAGGCTGGAAGAGGGCCTTGCCTTGGACCTTTGGTAGTGGGAATATGTGCTGTTCCTTATGACGACATTCAATTATTAATTGATGCGGGCGTCAAAGATTCAAAAGATTTGAGCAGGAAAAAAAGATTGGAATTAGTAGACTGGTTCAAACAGCAAAAGGATTCAAGGGGATGGGAATATGAAGTCAATATTTGTAGTCCAGAAAGAATAGATATTGCTTTATCTGGTGATGGCCTCAATATTCTTGAAGTGGATTTATTTGCTGAGTGTCTTAATTTGTTATCGCAACGGATATCAGAGAAAGTTTCTATTTTAGCAGATGCATGTGATGTAATTCCGCAAAGATTCACTGATAGAATTGTTGCAAGAATTGACAATTGGCCATGGCCTGAAAGTGAAATGGAGAGTCTTCACAAAGCCGATTCGATTGATCCCGTCGTTGGAATGGCAAGTGTTTTTGCAAAGGTTGCAAGAGATCAAGCGGTAGAACAAATCTCACAGCAGGTTGGTTTTTCGGTTGGTTCTGGATATCCGAGCGATCCTAATACCAAGAAAATACTGGATCAATTGGTTACCGAGCCTCTTCCATATAGTGAATTGAGGTGGGCGTGGGCTACTATCAAAAATAAGTGGATGGAGAAATACGATACACCCCCGCCTATTAGGAATGATTCGACAAATGTTCAAACCACATTATTTTGATTTGGTTAAGCCACTTAATTGATGAATGGTTGGCCGCTGGCAGTGTTGAAGCGTATGAGTTGGACACCAGATGAGGAAACATTAGCGGCCATCCGTCACTTAGCAATTCAGAATGCTATTGAGTATGAAGGCAAGGCCGTTCCAGGCTCAGTCATTGGCCGAGTAATGGGCTCAATGACAGATTTACGCCAACACGGAAGTGTGGTTAGTCCGATGATTGTTCAGGCTGTAAATGAAGCAAATGAGATCGCATCATCACAAGGAGTGGATGCATTGATTGAAATTCTTCGAAATGAAGCGCCACACCTTCTCTTAAAGCGTGAAAAGAAGGAAAGGAGAACTGGATTGCCAGAACTTGCAAATGCGGTCAAGGGTAAGGTCGTATTACGATTTGCACCCAATCCAAATGGACCACTGTCTTTTGGACATGCCCGAGGATTGGTTATCAATTCCACATATGCTAAACAATGGGATGGTGAACTGATTCTAAGATTTGATGATACGGATACTACCGTCAAACCACCACTGCCATCTGCGTATAAGCAAATACCACAGGAAGCTGAATGGTTAATTGGCTTCAAACCTCATAGAATTGTCTTCGCTAGTGAAAGGATTACTCACTATTATGAACATGCAGTAATGATGTTAAACCGAGGTTTTGGTTATGTTTGCCAATGCTCTGGTGAAGCATTTAAGGTATTTAGAGAATCAAAGACCGAGTGCCCTTGCCGTAACAATTCTACTGAAATTAATATTGAGTTATGGAACAAAATGATTGATGGCACTTTCGTTCCAGGTGATGCTGTTGTTCGAGTTAAAACCGATATGGAATTGAAGAATCCTGCCCTAAGAGATTGGCCTGCATTACGGATGCAGGATACTGAAAAACATCCACATCCGCGTGAAGGAATTGGAAGTAAATACAAAGTCTGGCCTTTACTTGATTTCCAATCTGCTGTAGAAGATTACTTGCAAGGAGTAACACATATTATCAGAGGAAAAGATCTGATGGACTCAACTAGAAAGCAGACTTTACTGTACCAGCACTTCGGCTGGGAATATCCTGAAACAATGTATTGGGGTCGAGTGAAAGTTCACGAATGGGGCGGATTCTCAACTTCACAAATGCGTAGAGATATTGAAGCTGGATTATTTGAAGGGTGGAATGACCCTCGGCTACCAACATTATCTGCACTAAAGGAAAGAGGTATTACCGCACGTGCATTACGACACTTTTGGGTGGAACTTGGAGTTACTCAAAAGGACATTAGTGTCCCATTATCTACATTGTACAGTCATAATACAAAGGAAATAGATGCTACTGCACCTCGTATTTCATTCGTTAAAGATCCTGTCAAATTATCTCTCCAAGGTGACTGCCCAGATAATATTAGCATTGCAACGCACCCGAATGACAAAAGTATGGGCCAACGTATTTTCAATCTCAATGACAATTCAGTATACATTAGTGCTGAAGATGCTGATCAAACTGATACGAGGTTGAAAGATTTCTGCAATATCTCAATCGATGGAAGTGTTGCACAAATCACTTCAACAGAAAGAATTGATAAAAGGCCAATTGTTCACTGGCTTGGTAGCAATTGTGAAGATGCTGAATTGGTAATGGTTGAAGATGGTAAATTAGTTTCTATTCAAGGTAAATTTGAAAACCATGACTATCCAATAGGCACTGCTGTACAAATGGAGCGAATCGGGTACGGGATCATAGCCGCTAAAAATAAAATTGTTTTCACACACAATTGAGATTACGATACAGATTGCCATCTCCAAAACAATCATAGAGCATGGCAATAGAACTCGGAGTGGTGAAACCAGTGACGAAGACTGTTGCAGACTTAGAACTTGACGATGAACACATTACTGCGGGCTTGGATGATTCATTACAAGAGGGAGCAAATAGACTTCTCAGCGTCCCTGGTGGAGTACTAATTATTCTCAATGATGATAGCCAAGTTAAGGGTGTAATCGGAACAAAACAAATGTTAACTGCAATCGCAAAGGGTTCTGATATGAATTCAACAAAATGTAATCAAATAATGGAAATGGATTTTCTTCAAGTAGAATTGGTAACTCCACTAAGTGAAGTTCTTGCTGAAATAAAAAAGCGTAGTCCTCAGGCGGTAGTTGCCGTAAATGATGGAGAATTTGCTGGATACTTTTCACCATCTGATTATGCACAAGCGAGAAGTATTGTCAAATCATTGAAACAAGTATTCAAGGCTTAAGCCTCAAGCAACTAATTTGATTACCCTTCCGCAACCATTGCAAGGGAACCTGAACGGGCGTTCATTACTACCAACCGGGTTCGAAGTAGAACAAGCAGGACATGGTATGCTAGGAATTACCGGATCATCAATTTCTGCTATATCTAAACGCCTTGGACTAATTATTGCAGTAAACCACCAAATTATAACCACTGTAGCAATTGAACCTGCTACAAACAGTGCTGGGAATGCAAAGTAATGTATCGCTGCTACGACGAGAATTAATACTGCCTCACCGTATAACCAACGGCGATGTCTCTTAGCAGTCATGCGTAAAGCAATCCACCAACCTGCAAGGAAAGTCATCACTACAAGAATAAATAGAGGAGCTGGTGAATGTACTGGTGAAGAAGTTGGATTAATTGAGAGGGTGAAATCCTCATTTTGTGGAATATTGTCGCCTTCGAGTGAGAGTATTTCACCCCAAGGAAGCCTTGAATGTTTGAATGTCAAGTCTTTGCTTTCCCGTAAAGTTGCTGCGGAGAAAGAAGTTGATGCTGTTGTCTTAGCATTAACTTCTAACTTGTAATCTGCCCATATTGGAGCAGGTTGAACTACGATGAAACTGCGAATTAAATCGATTCCTTTACCATCCTCTACATATTCTGTTGTTGAGAATTTAAGTGTTAATGGATGAGTTACTACCGCATCTTCACCTTGCAAGTCCAATTCAATTCCGATCGTCTCAAAATCCCTTAATGAACCTAATAACTCCTCGGCATCAATTGACATTCCAGATGCCAGATATACAGTTGCAAGGTTGCTCAATTGACGTTCAAATTCATCAACTTCTACTGGCTCAATAAATCTACTAACTCTTTCTGCCTCACCGACAGCACCAGCGTTGAAGTAACCTAGTACTGGAGAGAGCAGTGGGTTGTCATCACCAATATGGTCCATACCCCAGCGCATCCAAAAAGCCATTTCTCCATCGACCTCAATAGTAGTAATGCGAGATAGTTTTAGTTTTCCATTGACCGATTCTAGTTCCATATTAGAAGTAATATGAAGTGGGCTTCCATCTCCATTTGTACGTAGAGGCTCATCAGGCGGATAATAACTTCCAGTACCTCCACCGGTATCGAATGTTTCAATTTCAAATGTACTAGAACCAGATAATGTCGGCCCAGAAGTTTGTAAATTAAAAATAACTTCAACATTGATATTCTCTATCCCGCCACTGGCACCAGCCCATGTCCAAGTGATTCTAACTGCATTACCGACTGCTGTTTCAATTGGATCATCAGTCAATTCAATTCCGTTTACTTTCATAGTAATTGAATCGGAGTGAGCTAATGTTTCCATTCCCCAAGGTGAATCAATAATTAGAGGCAAGTAGACGTTTGTTCCTTCAATTTCAGGGTCAAGCAACTTTAATTCAAGTAGCGGAATTGTAGCAGTTAATATTGCATCATCATCAGATGAACCCCATTTTAATTCCAATTTAGCATCAGGTGCAGGAACGTTAAAAACTATTGTTCCTGCAGTCAATTTAACTTTAATGGGATTGGATAAAACTCCTTGATCAACATCAATATCAAAATTAATAGTTCCTTCTCCAGGTTGTAGAAATGAATCACTGGTAAATGCTTCACCGAGAGTTATAGAGCCTGCAGTAATTGTAACTGTCGCATTTATTTGGGCACCACCTGCATTACTAACTTCATAGGGAATAGATAATGTCCAAGTATCAGAAGGATAAGACCCCGTCCAAATAGAATTGAGAGTCCAAGACCCAACTTCTTCTTCTTCATTAATGGAATTAGAAATTGTTGCCATTTGTGAAACATCTGCTAATTTCTGAGAGAAAGGGGATAATGTACCCGAGGATGCTGAACCCAGAAGATGTAAGTCAACTGTTTCTGAATCACAACAAACCACTACTTCATCTGCAGTTGCAATCATGGCTGGTGAAATAGCCATAGGAGCCATTATTGAGCAAAGGAAAAGTGTCAAAATTAAAAACGGCTGTTGTGACATTGACACCACTAATACCTAACGGAAAGGGCATAACACATAACCCCAACGATTGAAAAATCGTCTATGCATCAAAATACGCTACTAATCGGTCTAACGAAAGTGAAATATTACAATGCTTTTTCTAGCAATGTACCTAACTCTTTCTCGAACAATGAAACTACAGCCTCTCCAACTTCACCTTGCAAATCATCTGGAAGTAATCTCAAGCCAAGGCGTGTTGCAGCACGGGTTGCTTTTAATTCAGCATAAATTGTTCTTGCTTTGGTATGAAAATAATATGAAACAGCTTCTTTGACTTCCGCTTTCAATTCTGGGTCAGCATCAATAACATTTCTGATATGCGATTTCAATTCATCTTTTACTAAATCTCTAAATGCTTCAATTACCAAGTCTTCTGTAGACATTAGGTCTTTGACTTGGTCGCGTATGCTTCCGGTCAACAATCGCTCAATAGCCATGATTAACCCAATGTGTTGTGTGGTTTCAACCCGTCGGTACAAATTATTGAATTAAATTGCCAGTTGTGATGAAATCATCAAGTAGTTCTGAAGCGAATAGTTTGACCTTAGCATCCTCATCTGGCCACTGCTTTGATGCCATAAATAATTGACTTGCAATATCGATTGGTGATGTACTAATTACACAGCGATGCCAAACTAATTCTTCTAAACGTGGGGTTGAAAGTGTTGAGTCGTTTAATGTTGGAAGTATCATTTCACTTAGTGCCTGACTGCGTTCATCAATATTCATTTTTGGCCAACTCTTAGACAGACGAGAAAGCATTCTTTCGGCCAAATTTGGAATCATTGCACTGGCTGGTTTCTCTACTTCTGGTAAACTAACTGTGCGCAATGAGCCTTCATCACGAAGGTGATCTCGGAGGAAAGTGTGTATTGGGTCAAATGTTGTATCGAGAGCTTCACGTAGCCAAAGTCCACTTCCTGAAAATGGTCTTAACCTGCGAACACGTGTTCCATTTGGTGCAATTATAGCAGCGATTGCGGAGCACTGGGCAACCACATCTAATCCACCCATACGTTCAGATTTTTTAGTACCCATTCTCACGCCAACTGAAAGAGGCATTATGTGAATATATTCAGTGGCTGGAATTTCCTTGACTTGCCAAGTATCATCAAATGGGTCGATGTGAACAAGTAATCCTTCTCCAATCGGTTGCGGTTGCGGAACTTCATCTCGAGGAATATTTCTATGACTAGGTAATAACTTTCGTTGATATCTAATGCCATTATCGAGACAGGCTGATTCAATTTGGGAAAGAGCAAGAACACCTTCAAGGTCAGCCGGTGCGTGGATGTGAACTATCTTTGCTTGCATAATTTTGGATGCGATTTCTGTTAGAATATTTCGCACATCTGCGAATGGGGCAGTTGATAATAAATCATGCATTGTTGACCCCTCCGGTAATCCTGCTATATGCAACCCTTCTTTAATCTCAGTGATTGATTCAAATGTTCAGATAGGTTTCAAAATAGTAACCGTCTACATTATCACCCATGCCCAACAACATTCCAATGAGGGGATTACTTGAGCGTTAGGAGGACACTGAGAACAACTGTACCGACAAGAACTGTTCTAGAGGGTGGCGGTTTCCCAGTAAGACGTCCCATTCCGATGAGTGCTTTGACTAGCCCCTTTCTTTTGCTTGATGAAATGGGCCCGGTAAATTGGCCTCCTAGCGCTGCAATCGGTGCTCCGAATCATCCTCATCGTGGTTTTGAAACTGTAACATATTTACTAAGAGGTAGAATGAATCATGCTGATTCTGCTGGTAACTCAGGCGAATTAAACCCAGGTGATGTTCAATGGATGACCGCAGGTAGAGGCGTTATTCACTCAGAATTACCTCACCCCGACTTCTACAAAACTGGTGGAGTTATGCATGGTTTCCAAATTTGGGTTAATTTACCAGCTGCGGATAAAATGATGCAACCAAGATATCAAGATGTCCCTGCAGAAGATATTCCGGTGGTGAGTTCACAAGATGAGTTGGTAACAGTTCGTGTCATCGCTGGTCAAAGTTTGAACCAATCTGCGGTAATTGATACAGTCATTCCAATTACATTTTTACATATGACATTGAAACCTGGAGGGAAATTTGTTCAACCTATCGACAAGGGTTTGAATGCCATGATATATTGCTTCTCAGGGAGTTTAAGCATTGATCAAAAAACGCTAAATGATGGCCAATTAGGAATCCTCAACGATGGTGATGAAGTACATTTATCGGTTAGTGACTCTGCAAAAGAAGATGTGAATATATTGTTTTTAGCGGGTCCAGAAATTGACGAGCCTATCGCTCGTTATGGCCCATTTGTAATGAATACTGAGCAAGAGATCATGCAAGCATATGCTGATTATAACGCTGGAACTCTTGCTTAAGAGTCAACAATGACTCTAGAAACAACAACAAATTGTTGTAGCGTGAGTTTCACTCTACCATCAAACGAAGTTCGTCTCGCTTGTATCGCCAGTCTTCAGGTAGTTTTCCTTCAGATTTGTAATAGCGTGCAAGACGGCGGATTTTTGCCTCTGTCAATTCAAGTGAACGCTTGTTGTGAAGATCTTTGTGGTTTCCAGAACCAAGATGATTGATGACTGCAACTGCTTGACGCATTAGATTCATCATATCCTCAGGGTATTTTCCACCGATATTGTTGTCAGACAAGAGTTTTCCAATGCGCATACCGATTACAAGTCGGGCGTTTGGAACTGCGTGTTGGTCACGAAGGATCGTTCCAATCTCAGCAGTTGTCTTTCCACTCTTTGCAAGGTCTAGAATAAGTTCAGTAACAGCATCTTTGTCTGTATTAGACCAAGAAGGTGCTTCTGATACAAATGGCTTACTTGAACCGCTTTTCCCACTTCGGGATTTGTACATACGTGCCATGTCAAACTACTCCTAACGATTCGGCGACTTAACTCCCCCTCTTAACCGCTTTGTATGGCGGCCATGTGAAAACAATCTACTAAACGGTGTACGACACAGAATAATTTACCAAATCATCACATCATATTCTTTGATGTGATTTGGCTAAACGACCAGGTGTTCCTGCCCATTCCCAAGCAGGAGCAAAGGCTCTTGCCAAACCGATAACTTCTCCATCTTGCATTACCAAAAGGTCTTGTCCTGCTTTGATTGAAGAATCAAACGACTCTACGATTTGGTGGAAGATATCACCCTTCCAAGATACTCCTGAGTTGATATGAACTTCTGGAAGTGATTTATGTTGAGCTAATTTCAATATAACGGCCTTTGACAAAGAAAAACCACTGCGGTCTATCGACCACTGTGCCAATTGAGTGCCTCCTTCTTCAATCTTCCAACGAGGAGGCTTTCCTCTAACTTTTACCCCTTCTAGCCAATGGTCATTATTCATGTGTTTTCTCGCTACACTTGAAAAATTATCAATATTGATTTGCTCACCGCGACGTCGTGATAATGAAAAGTCTGAAACAGCAGTTTTTACAGCATCGGTTAGAACTTGCAATACATCAAATGCGCCTGCTGATTGGCCTTGACGAGTATCTATCGTCTCAATATCAACAAAGGATAAATCCATTCCACTGTGATTGATTATTCTCTTGTATGAGTGATTTGCTAGTAATGCGGTCAACATTCGCTTAATTTTCAATACTTCATCGCTACTCCAATCACCCGTTACTGGAATATCATAGTGGGCTGCTGGCCAAATTTCTTCTAAGTCTCTAGGAACTAAACCAAGAGGTGAAGTAACTATTACTTCATGGCAAGCACTGGTACCGATAGCTCTAATGAATCTACCATGTGACTTGGATAACCTGTATGGTTTCTTTGCGCTGCATGGAAGTAAAATAAGCACCTTATCTAAGTCATTTGGAGCACGATAATCAGTGCTAATATAATTCTCCCATTCTGCGATAATCGGATCTGATTGAGACGATTGCGAATAACAATTGAATACTCTTTTACGGTCAACATGCGAGGTCAAAATACCTTTCATACCTGCGACCAGTGTGTCATGTCGGCGTAAATGTTCAACCAATTTCGGACTGTTTAAACTTTGTTTGTCGGCAAGTGCACGGAGAGTTCCTTGTTCAAGTGCAGCACGTGTTTCTGCAATCGCTAGAACCCATTGTGAGAGTTGTGAATCCATATCGCTACTCTCATTCATAGAATCAACAGTATATCTTGGTCCGCCAACACTGAGCAGAACTCCTGCAGCTGATGCTTGGCGAGACCTTGCCATATCGAATAAATCTACACCGAACCAAGTCAATACTGCTAGATTATCTGGTCCGCCAATTCCAGGAGTCCACAATAGTGCACCAGGGAATCTACGCTTCAATACAGAAATCGCTTCGACTAATTTTCCTGGTTGGCTGGTCAATTGCAATGCATCAACCAGAACTACTATGTCCGGAAATAATTCAGCATCCATCAGAGTATCATCATGCTTCAATCTCTGCCAAGAAACTGGTAATAGATTCGAAGTCCCTGCTACTTCACCGGCATCTGCTTCATCAAGTGAGGGAGGCAATACATTACCAATTGACACTTCATAACTAGGAGAAATTTCTGTGAAATCCGGTGGCGATAATGGGAGCCTTGATTGAAGTTTTAGTATAGCCGGAATATCTCCACTCCGAGACGACTTGAAGGGTGCTATATTTGCAGATACATCTTGATCTCCATCCAGCAAGACTAGGGCTGGCGTGTGAGCAGTAGGTGTTTTCCTATCACCTAAACCCCAACTTCGGGCAAAGCGGTCGCGAGTGATAACAACCCGCCCTAATCCTTCCGCCATGCCGTGGGCTGATGGCGGGCCTTCTTGAAGCATTTGAACAGTTTCAAAGAGATGGATTGAAAGTCCTCTTACTCTACGATGCATCATGGACAGCAGAGGTGAGATGGTGCCAAGTGGTATTACAAAACCAAACTCTGCTGTCTTTTTGATAATCTGTTTAATGCTTTTTTCGTTAATTCCTACTGTTGATGCTCAACAAAGTAATACTGTATCAGTTGTTGATGGAAGGATTGTGGGATTTCTATCTCAAGTAGACCAAGTTCACAGTGTAAATACAACTATTGAAGTCGGTCAGTGGCTTAGTGTTACTGTCAAATGTAGTCAATGTACTGCGACGATTTCCATCGCTGAACAAAATATTAGTACGACCAGTACTGCTGTAATACAAGCAACTGAATCGGGATTAGCAACTTTAGAAATTGTTTCAGATATTGCTGAAACAGTAATGTATACTTTCACTGATGTAATTTCTGAAAATTACCCTACAATTAGACCTGCACCTTCGCAGACTATTGCACTAGATAGCGGTGGAGTTTGTGATTCACAATTCTCATGTCTTGAGTCGGATAGAGGATATTTGGCTGCTATTTCCATTGGTGAGTTGAATAGTGATTCATATATTTCAGGGGTTCTCGACAATGACAATTCTGAATATGTTGCTATTGAAGTTGAAAAGGGCGATAGTCTTGAGATTTCTTTGGTTCACTCAACTGCTGATTTAGAGATCAGTGCATTCTTCCAAAATGCAACCGACGAAATGACTTATTCGTCAAATATTTCCACTATGGTTGCCTTTGAACCATCCCCAACTCCAGACCCTGTATATTGGATTGCAGATGAAGATGGTCGAATTATAATGAAATTTGACAGTGCATCACAAAACACTGCTTGGGTGGTTGCTCGTACTATTCACAAAATGAGTGAGATGAGTGATTCAGAATGCTATTCAATTACATATGGTGCTTGTGTAACTGGTCATACGAGAACAACTACAACTGTAGATTGGAATGATACAAGTGAATTGATTTTAGTCCCTCAGCAAAACAATGTAACTATTCAATTAACTCAAATCGTTGATGGAACTATGATAGCGATGGATTCTATTCAGATAGAGGCTGATAGAGCACAATCAATTTTTGCATATCCTAATTCAAGTGCTGCGATCATCTCTATTGAAGCCCCTGTATTTTGGCTTGACATGTATCTATCAGATTACTCGGATTTTAATTCAGGAAACGAGGCCCCATCTCTATTACCGATGACCGCTGAATCAGATAATGATTCATATCCAATTCTACCAATTGATGATTTAGTTCACCATGCTGAACTAACTCTTAGTATCCATGATGTTTCTGATGTCTATAAAATTGAGATCGATGCTTGGGAAGACTCATTGCACTTAGTACAAATTACTGCTGAAGGAGATGTTCAAAATTTGCTCATAGAAATGTGGAATATGGATCAAGAAACATGGATTGCTAATGAGTTCATTGAAGCAAATTATAGTAATGGAAAGTTGCAAACCGCTCTTCAAATTGAACCAGGGACTCATTTCGTACGTATTTCGCTGATTGATGGCGACCTATACTTGAACTCACAAAATAATTCGTGGGGTCAAGAAGATGAATCTATTTTGTATCAATTATCCACCCAATACACACTCATTGATGAAGGTGAAGAGCCTTGGTTCCCTCCAAGCGATAAAGCCGTTCACTATGGAGGAATTATGAGGTGGATACTCGGTTCACTATTTTTAATTCCGGTTGCTTTTTTAGTATATGATATACAAAAGAAGAAGAAGTTAGCAAAAGTAATGGCCAGTAAAAAGGAAAGGTTAGCTTGGTTTAAACAACGCCTGGATGATGGTACTTCAGATGTTAAGACCTCTCGTAGCGAGTTAGTTGCAGCGCTAATGGCAATCGCAACTTTGGACTGGGAAAGCAGCCTAGAAACATGGGGCAAGCCTACTGCCCAGCATAGAACTGAAAATATTGCAATGGCTGCATGGACTGTTGATGAGAGATTGGTAAAGGTCAGTGGCAGTTGGCCGTTGATTATTGGAATTCATGTTTTAGAAGGCAGTTGGGAATTGGCCGCACTACGTTTCGATGCCCCTCAAGGACAACCTTGGAAAGTTGTTAATGTCGATCCAAGATTTTTACATAATGGAGAAGAAGTATTCGTTGATACAATTAATGTCGGAAGTAGAACTTTCCTTGCAGTTGAATTAGAAGGAAGTTCAGATTGCGTAGATATTGAACTCAATGGAAAAATGAATCTAGTTCCAATGGCCGCTAGAATTCCAATTACAATTTGGCGTAATGACGGGTCTGAACAAGAGTGAACAAGCAGGCTTAACTAAATTCAAAGGGTTCAGAGTCCCCAATAATGATTAAGCGAAGGTGTTCCTAGTATGCCTCAATGCAACCACCACAACAGTCTCCCTCACTACTAGTAGGTAGACCAAATATGGAAGGAGCAATGCCGCCCCATGCTTATGAAAATCAACAAGAGAGGTTGTTAGCAGTAGCTCAGAATAATTCCTCTGCAACGGCGGGATTGACCCTAGGAATCATCGCCATGGTGTTTTCAATTATGGCTCCACTTTTCTTTTTGATTTGCTGTATATTCTCAATCCCACTCGCATTATTAGGTATTATATTTTCACACATAGGATACTCCAACGCAAAAACAACTGGTATTGGGAAGAGCGAAGCCATCGCAGGACTCATACTTAATTGGCCATCATTTCTATTAGGCCTTATACCAATCTTATCTGGTTTATATCCTGGATTTTTCCCTTGAATTTAAATCCACAAGGGTCAGAACAGTGGCTAGCGTATGAAAAGGCCCACTGCTTAGGCATTAATTATCGTAAAGTGAATCAAAGGGTTTGAGCATAAACCCTCTGCTTTACTGTATAAATCAATGAATCAAACAATGATTTGAAATTATTCCATCTTCCGAAAAATAACCAAGCTGCATAGGTGTTTGGGGCCACGATATGGAAAATTACTTTCAATTTTGAGAACCTCCCAACCCCCTTCACACTGCCAATCAAGCCATTCGACAAAATCTCGAAGTTCTGGAAGTACATCAACTTCCATATGTTCTATTGCAATTTCATCTAGGTGACTATATTCGGCCCTATTCATCCAATACCTCTGTTTATGTCTCCAATCTGCCATAACACCCCTATGCGTGTATTTGGGATGAAACTTTCTGTTTATGAGATGTATTAAGTAGATAGACACCAATGTTCAGGTATGTTGCTTGTCCTAAACGCTGAAAACCCATCAAAAGCAATTGCGTATGTCAGAGTTTCATCGCAAAGACAAGTGGATGAAGGCGTTAGCATTGAGGCTCAAATTAAGAGGATTAGAGAGTATGCAAGATACAAAGGAATGGATATTGATGACAAGGATATCATCATAGAAGAAGGCGTTAGTGGTGGTGTTCCAATATGGGAAAGACCAGGCGGTAGACATCTCAAAACAAGGCTGAAAACAGGCGCATATCCACACATCCTCACAATGAGATTGGATAGAATGTTTAGGCTCGTTACAGATGCTCTTGTAACCGTAGATGAACTCGCTGATTCAGGAATCTCACTTCACGTTGTGGACATGGATGGTGAAGCCATAGATACAAGCACATCAATGGGGAGATTCTTCCTAACCATCATGGCGGCACTCGCTGAAATGGAAAGAGGATTGGTTTCTGAAAGAACACAAATTAGTATGGACCACCTAAAAGCAACTCACAAACAATTTACACATTCGATCTATGGGTGGGATGTTGAAGAAAATAGTTCATTGAAACCAAATTGGTTTGAGCAAAATATCATTGATTTTATGATATGGCAAATCGAAGTGAATGGGTTATCCTATTCAGCCGTTGCAAGAGCATTGAACAAACAAGGAATCAAGGGTAAAAAAGGTGGAAAGTGGTATAGTGCAAGCATATCAAGGGTGGTTGAAAATAAGTTTCATAATGAGAGAACAAACTTCCCCTATCCAAAAAATTGGGGTAGTAAAGTCTGGCATAGAAAATAGAAGGGGTTTGAATAAAAATAGTGCCATATGAGTTATCGGCGCTTACTACGATAATAGTTAGAGCGTGATTTTGATGGAGATTTTTTGGAAGAGTATTTGGTTTTCTTTCCCGAATTAAACCAATCCTGCTTTTGCGCCGACGACATGGATTTGACTTTTTTCTCGTCTCCGCGTGGATTCTTAGACCACTTTTTTTGTGTTGTTTTGTAGGATTTTCCTTTCCCAACCCAAGTTGACGAGCGTGTCTTACCGACTTCTTTCTTATGCTCTCTCTCCCGAATATCTACAGTTCTTGTAGTGCTACCAACATAATTCATTTTCTTCCCACTCTTACGAACAGATTCACCAAGATATACCCAGCCTGACTTTGATTCACTACTACGAGAACGAGAAGGTGTTTTCTTATTCTTACCCCACCATGACATATATGTTGCTAATCACAATAGGATATAATTATTGACCCGTTTCAATAATTTTGAAGATTAGTAAAACGGGATAGTATTGAAATATAGTGGAGTTGTCGAATTGTTATGGCGACCAACCGAGAACAAATGAATATGCGAATACAAGCCGGAGAGTTTGGTAATCCTGTGGATTTGAATAAAGTGAATGATGCGTGGGCAGCAATCCTTGAAGAAGAGGTTGCTAAAAGTGGTAAAACGATTTATCATAGTATCAGTGGGCTTTGGCCTCAAAACACTGGCAAAGTTGCATTTAATGGCCGAACCACTGAACAAGTTACTATTCCGATGGGCGCTAAAATCCTATGCTTCAAAAGGGATTCAGATAACGAGAATGCACCTGCATTAGGACTTGTTTGGGTTGAAGAATAATGACAAAATATCACTATCGGGTCTTGAAGTTCACTCCTTCAGGCAGGGCATTGACTGAGTTTCAAAAGCAATTGAATGAATATGGTGCAGAAGGTTGGAAAGTCGTTGGAACGGGTGGAAGTGGCGGTGCTAGTGAATATGAATCCTTCTCCAAATGCTGGGTTATATTGATGAGAGAAAAATAATACTTCTCTCATTATTTTCTCTACTACTACTATTTTCTTGATTTTACATAAGTGCCAAGTTTTGAAGAGGAACAATTACTGGGATTAGCAGAGGGGGACCCTATGATTAGATGGGTTATCATAGGGTAGCGACTCTAGCGACCCACTGAAAACCCATTGTCTCGGATTTGAAAATACAGTGCATCTTCGGATGAACCCATTGTATCTATCCGAAAGCGATTAGTCGGTGCTCTGTTTTAAAAAAGTCAACTTATAGATAGGTAGTAGTATAATACTTCGATTATGTTGTTAAAAAAGAACATACAAAATGGAAAAAGAGCAATTGCATACATCAGAGTTTCTTCAATGAAACAAGTGGATAAAGGTGTAAGCATACCTGCACAAAAAGGTAGAATTGAAGAATACTGCAAGTTTAAAAAATTAGATTTGATGGAGAAAGATGTTCTCATTGAAGATGGCGTTAGCGGTGGTATTCCGCTTTGGGAAAGACCAGTAGGTAGGAAACTAAGAACAATGCTTGCAAGTGGTAATTATTCGCATGTAATCACCCTAAAACTGGATAGAATGTTTAGGCTTACAAGTGATACTCTCGAAACTGTTGATGAATTGGCTGATGCAGGTTTAGCCTTACACATTGTTGACCTTCAAGGAGAACCTGTAGACACTTCTTCACCGATGGGCAGATTTTTCCTCACAATAATGGCTGCAATGTCTGAAATGGAAAGGGGATTGATTGCTGAAAGAACCCAAATGGGAATGGATTATTTGAAGAAAACTCACAAGAAATTTACTCAATCAATCTATGGTTGGGATGTTGATAAAAATGGCGGACTTCATCCAAATTGGTATGAACAAGATGTCATAGATTTCATGTATTGGCAAGTAAAGAAAAACAGCATGTCTTTGACTCAAGTTGCAAGGTCGTTGAATCTAAGGGGTATCAAAGGCAAAAGAGGCGGTAATTGGCAAGGTAGTAGCATTAGCAGAACGATAGAAAATAAATTTCATGAACAAAGGCTGAAGTTTCAACAGCCTCAAAAGTGGGGTTCTAAGCCTTGGCAAAGGAAATAGACTCAACAAGTAGCCTCATAGGGGCCAAGACAAGGTGGCGTAGGGAGTCATCTCCACTGGCGTTTTACATCGTTCAGGGTTTTCGCAGTCTTTTCCTGTATATTCAAACTCATACCATGTGACATGCTCGATATATCCATTTGATTCTGCACCCCAAATAGCAATGACCCATGTTCCTTCTGCGATACCACCGATGTAGTATGAATCCGACACAGTTTCAGGATTTCCAGTGAACGTATCAACTGTTATTTCTGAGGTCGAGTAATCTGAACTATCGAGGAAGAACTTTTTCTTACTATTCCATGTCATAGTTTCCTGACTCTCCCAGTGAATTGTTAACCCATCCCAATCCTTTGTCATTGACACATTCACAATAGGTTGATGTTCACCCTCTACTTTTGGTATATGAATCAAGGTACTTTGGAGAGTAGGGTTTTCATTTCCAACATCCACCAATGCGCATCTTACAACTGAGTTGTGAAGTACTTTGCCGAATGAAAATGAAACAGGTTCCCTACCTGTGATAATCGTGGCACCATGAGCATTGTGAGGAAGGCTATTTTCATCATAATTATCAGGGTCAAAGGTGTCAAGATCAATTTCACTGGGCAATGGTTTGTACAATGATTCAGCAAAAACCGAAGTGCTAGGGTACAATCGGTTACTTAATTCCACGCCATAAGGTCTACAACCCAAAATCGTTTTTCCTTGAGGGGTATCTGTTACAGTGACAATAAAGATGTTCTCAGATTCTTCAGCAATAGTGAACCATTTCCCATTATTGTAATTTCCGGCCTCATCGTGCCCATCCGAGTCATCTTCTTGAAAAAAGTGTTGAAAATTCCCAATTTTTACAATGGAAAATAAAATGATTGAAACGACAAAAAATATGCCCCCGATGTACATCCACTTGTTCGGAGGAACTACTGGTATCACAGACAACCTATCTAATCAGAGGTCTTATAATTTCCCCATTAATGATTGAGAAAATAAAGTTTGTTGATATGAACGAAACATATCTCAAGGTTCAGAATACAATGGGGGGCCCTCTGTATCAGTGGTAGTCGGATGGGTACCCACTGCTCATACATCTAAGCAAAGGGGGACCCATTGCCCAGATATGATTTAATTCAGTAATGATGTAGGTATGTTATGCGAGCGGGTGCGATTTACAGATGGAATCCAAAGGTGTGGCCTGAAATGTTTGATGAAGTGGACGAAAATGGTAGTAAACCAGGTTTAACATGGAGATCGAATCTTAAAGACATTGATAATGGATCTTTCATAGCAATTCTAGGCCCTAAAAATTCCGAATACAGAGGAATCATAGCAGTTGGTGAAGCATTAGGCCCGGTTAGTTATAGGGCTGGTAGGGATGAAAACATAGTAAAATGGCGGCATGATGTGGTTTTGAGAAGAGTTTCTCTACCGATTGAGATTGTAATGGAAATTTTAAACGAAGATATTGAAGAAAGGGTTCAATCTGGAATGTATTTGGATTCTATCAACGTTGAAGAAATACAAATGTACACTGAATAGTTGTAATTCAGAGGGCCTATCCGAATACCCATTGCTTAGGTATAGAAAAATCAAAGGGTTCGTAGTGGGTCTTGTCAGACGCTAGCCTATGAAAGACGTTTTCAATAGGTTTAGCAGGGATCCAATACTCTAGTGCGTAGAATCCGTTTCTAATTTGACTCTTTCAAGTTCCGGATTTACAATTCTTCCAAGCCACCAAACTCCCGCACAAATGGCTGCAGGAACGAAATTGCATACGAGCAAAGCGATAATTCCTGCGCGTAACCAAGCCTCTGGTTCAGTGGGGTCGTATGATTCACCTGAATATTCGCCATCACCGCCATCAAATTCTCCATCGCCTTGCAGGTATACATTGAGGGCAACTGAATTGTAAATGGCAGGGCCCATCACAATCAGCATCGCCACTCCGACTAATATCGCGGTTTTAATTGGCTTCTCTAGTGTTCCATTTTTCGCGACCCTTATGAATGGGATAGCACCTAAAACACCGGTGACAATCATGAACAAATCCATCGGATTTCCTTGATGATTGAACCCCAGTTGAAACCCCATGTAGTGGTATGTTAGGAATCCGAGGTATAGAGCACTCAGAGATAAAATACTCATCATCCAAACAATTCCCAAAACGTTCCTCAACCATCTCCTCATTTCGCGATGCAAAAAGAGCCAGGGCAAAATCACGATAGTGATTGCGGAAATCCATTTGATATATCCGATGACTGGATCGTTTGATGAAAATTCCATTAGAACCATGTTTTCACCAATTTTTGGAGTTTTGCTGTAGTATTTAAGATGCCATGCCACCGAGATTATACCATTCGTATAGCCACCCAAGTGTACAGAAAATAATTACTCTTCTTTACTTGGTTGGTATGGTAAGGCCATCTCCATCTTTGTAATTACCAGTAACGAGCAAGATTAGATCGATTATCCACCAAATTCCTAATCCACCGATGGTGAAAAGCTTGAGCACCCCTAGAAGTATTGAGCCTGTGTAAAATCTATCAATACCAATAGTGCCAACTACAATCGCCAATACTAATGTGATAATCCAGTCTTTGTCGGATGTCTTTTGTTGCATTACCTGTGGTTGCATGTCTAATGGTTATGAATGGAGGTTTAAAAAAATACTGCTAACATTTAATGTTCTTGCAACACAAATGAAATCAATTAGTTCGACGATCTTCTGCATCTGTTCTAATTCTCGCCTCAATATCTTTTGGTGATAGAACTTTACGAAGTTGTTCTAATGCTTTCTTAGTAGCCTTGTCTAATTTCTTTGGAACATGTAACTTGAGGAGAACTACTACTTCTCCACGACTACTGCCTCTTGAACTAGGAAGCCCTCTCTTACGAATTGTAATTGTGTGCCCAGCACTGGAATTTGAAGGGATTTTCACGACCAAGTCATCACCATCGATGTGTGGTAATTTGATAGTTGTACCTAGCATTAAATCAGTAAATCCAACTGGTAAGGACATGATCAAATCTGAGTTTTGCCGTTCAAACCAAGGGTGTTCTTGCACCTCTAATTCTACGAATAAATCTCCCGGAGAACCCTTTCCACGAGGCGCTGGTTCTCCCTTACCCCGCATTCGCATGCGTGTTCCATTTTCCACACCAAGAGGTACATCAAAACGAAT
>JAOMOG010000019.1 GCA_028353405.1 Candidatus Poseidoniaceae archaeon
TCGTGATAGTGGAAGAGATTCTGGACGCGGCGGAGACAGAGGTGGAAACCAAAATTCCCATTCCAATCAAGGCGATAGAGCGCCTAAACAGGATAATAGAGCGCCTGCTAAAGAAAAACAGGATAATTCTAGCTCCAACAAGGACTCAAAAAGTAGTGACTATCGTGGAGAGCCAAGAGGTAGAACTTACACCCCAACACATTCTCAAAAGAAGGGATTCTTGGGTGGAAGAAGGCCACTCACACGTGAACAATTACGCAACAGGCCAGAACATACACGCCAAGGTGGTCGTGGTGGAAGAGTTGCTAGTAAGCGTAACAAGCATGCACAAAAAGATGATTGAATCAATCTCTTTGCAAGTGAATTCTAACAACCCTTGCTTGTCCTTTGTGTAGTTCAGACTCATCTAGGACAGTACTTGTAACAGCAATATGAATAATATGCATCTGTGGTGCCTTTTCACCGGTTAATTCTCCTAATACTTCATCTAGGTCGAATAGTAAATCAAGTGATTTTGGACCACCGCTTTGCAAAGGCATTTGACTCGTATGATAACCTTCCATTACGAAATGTCCACCACTTTTCAATGAATGTAACATTCTTGGCATGTGGACCTTTCTTATCTCACTGGGAGTATGAAACCATGAACAAGCGATTAGATCATACGACCGTTGCGGAAATTCTCTCAAAGCTAAATCATCAACATCATAATCAACTGAAACCGCATGTTCTTGTGCTAATAGGTGGCATTTTTGCTTACCGACAATAGATAGGTCAAACACTTCGCTATTCCAGCCAATTGTTGCCGCCCACACTGCATTTCGACCCTCTCCATCAGCAGGGAATAATGCTCGGTTATTTGGCGGTGGGTTAATTTGGGAGACGCGTTCACTCAACCAAACATTTGCTTCTTTACCATATGCATATTCCTCTGAAGAAAAGCGTTGATCCCACATTTCTCCACCAGTTTTGACTTTGTCATCAGCCATTTTCATTCCTCTTCCTGTTCAATTTTCTTTGGTGGTGAAAATATTCCATAGTCTTCAATAATTTGACCAGAACCTGGTAGAATACCAAGAATGTCATCAGTAATCAATCCCGTATTCTTGTAAATTTTATTGGCTAGTTGTTCCTTCTTAGTCAATCCTGGTGCAAGGATTGCATATCTTGAACAGATATTTTTGATAGTATTAGGGGTTCCTCCCATCAGTAATGGAACTCCATTGATTGCAACAATTCCAATACCTATTTGAACATCTAAATCCTTGAACCATTTGCGTTGACCTCTAACAATAAATGCTCCCTTGCCAACGAATTCTCCAGTGTTAGCAGTCTTTGAAACTTGAGCAGGTTTAACGGAATATACCGTTCCATGGGAACCACCTCCTGCCCATGCACGACTCCAACAAAGTGCCATTGTAGCGGCCTCTAGCAATTTATCCTCATCGAGAGTAGAATCTTCTAATTTATCAGCAACGCGAAAGGCAGGAATGTCATCTGGGATATGTGCAGGTTTTTGTTGATCAACAATAAAACCTTGAGAAGAACGTAAACTACACGAAGGTGCACCATGTATATCCGCGTGTAAGTACAGATCATTTACTGATAGATGCTTTTTGACAACGGAATCATTCCCTTTAGCATCCTTCCCTCCAACCAGTAAATGGCCACCAGAAATCATTGACCAGCGATGTGTTTCAAACCAAAACCGCTTGCTACGTTTAATTCGGTTCAACTTTCCAGTTGCTTCCGCCTTAGTTTCTTTTTTCTGAGCTGTTTTTAATTTGACTTTTGTTTCTTCAAGTGCATCGATTGCACCCTTATTCTTATTCTTCTGTTTTCTTGCAGAAGTAAAATGCCGTTGGGCATTTTGATGTACTGTTTCGTCGAGAGATAATGTTGCTTGAGGACCATTTGGCTGGCCTTCTTCATCAGGGAGTATAGTGACAAAAGTTCTCTCAGCAGCATTCACAGAAACAATCCAAGCAATTTCTTTTGTTGCCTTTTTTGTCGCTTTCCAACCTTGAGTTTCAACAGCCTCATTGACTTGTGACAATAATGATTCAATATAAATCCAATTTTCTTGAATCATGTGGTCAAGAGCCTGTTGTTTGTTAATTTTTTCTGAGAATGAAATCATAGATTTTTCCTGTTGAACAAGTCTTCTTTACAATCTCTCGACATCGGTTGAATGACCTCTTCCCGGAGCAGCAATATCCATTTTTTCAGCCTCTCTTCTTGCTAATGCTGCCGAGTCGTGAGAACCTTTCCAAGCATCGACAGCAGCCCCGAGAGTATCAAAACGAACCGACACCTTATCGGAATGTGATGGTAGTAAAATCGGCGTTGCTTCCTCAGTATGCAGTTCAAGGAATCTGTCACGGATTACGCCCACGATTTGTTTATCTGCTACCGCCTGTAATTGCTCAGCAGGGATTTCATCACTTGGCTTTAGAATTAAGAATCCTGAATTACTAGTTGATAAATCGTTTAGTAACTCATGTAATGCAGAATGAACCGTACTAATATCGGCATCTTCAGCCTCCATATTTGGTTGGTGATCTGCAAGTTGGCAAATCGCATTGGCATGAGTTCCACCAAGATTTAATTTACCTCCAAGGGTTGAAACTAGATCTCTATCAGTGTCCTTAAATAATTCAGTTAACCCTTCTTCATCGAGTGAAAATGGGTTTATCGCAGCAGGAGGTGGGGTATATTCAAAACCCTTTTTTAGAGTTCTTCCAGCATAAGCTGCATGAGTAAGTGGTTGAATAATGATTCCTTCATTATCAACTAAAATGATATTTCCATCTCTAAAAACTTCTACATAAATATGTCTTGAACCAAATTTAGTTTCAAAGTCAAATGCTAATACTCGGTCAAAGCCAAGTTGCCTCACTCCTGTGAATCGTGAATTTTTGAGATGCTTTCGCAGTAACATAGCGAATGGTGGTGGCGTCATCGGCATAGGACGGTCACGATTAGAGGTGTAAATTCGTGAACCTCTAACAAATACTAAATCAAATTGGTCCATCTCTTTAGGATTGATTCTAAGGACAATTTGCTCATAATGGGGCATGTATGCCTTCTTGACATATGCATTAGTGCATTTGTTCAATTCATTGGCCATTGCATATAGGTCAAAACCGCTCATCGCCTCCTTCATGCTCCCGCCTCCATACTTCGCTAGATGGCTAGGGGTCTTGAACTCTCAGCCCGTCAATCTCATTGATAGGTCGCTTCAGATAATTTTCCAATTGTAATTTTCCTCAACAACCTTTCCGCTTCTTTGGTGAGAAAGCAAATGCGACAAGGTTTGGTCTTGAGCTAAAAGAGGATGTGCATCTGGACTATCTTGGTATGCAACTCTAGAGATTTGAGCGAGTTTACTATTTCCTACAGCCACAGCATCAAGCACCCTTTGATGGCGAGCAGACCTATGATCAAGGTAATATTTCAATTTCTTTTCCGGTAACGGAATTACCGGTCCATGACTTGGGAAAATCAAATGCGGTTCCAAATCAATAAGGCGTTGTAATTGTTGTAAGTATTGATCCATATCGCCTTCACCAGGAGGTATGAGAATGGTGCCAATACCTGCCACCATGTCGCCAGCGACTAAACCAGCATCGCCGAGCAAGCATATGTGACCTGGATGATGTCCTGGTGTTTGCAACACCTTCCACTTTTGGTTTCCGAGTTGCAATGTTTCCCCATCGTGCAATATGCGTTGGCATGGAATATGTGATGATGTTTGTTGACTACCCCAAATTGGTACATCAAATGCTTCTCTTAACAAATCAAAATCACCTAAATGGTCACTATGAGGGTGAGTAAATACAATGGCTAGCAAATTACCATTATGTCGTTCCACAGCAATTGCTAACGCTTCCATTCCCTCTCGCATTCTAGCAGCAGGGTCAACTAATACGAAGTCACCTTCAGGGTCTCCGATAAGGTATGAGTTCGTGTGGTCAGCAGGTGGTAATGTTGCAGTTTTTACTGGAACAACTTCGACTCCATGTGCAAATAAGATTGAACGGCGACCTATCTGTTGCTTTTCCATTTCCTCAGCAGATAATTCCATATCGCCATCAAATTGTGCTAGAGTGCGTTTTAATTGCATCAATAGAGTGACAACCGGTGGAGCGATTTTCATTTCATGTGTTTTCCATTTTGCTAACAATTGCTCAGCGCTTTGCCATGTGAATTCAACAAATTCAGTTTGACCTACGATACTTGGTTGCGGAACGTCTTGTGAACTTCCGCCATGAATATGGAGAAATGTGTTTTCAAATAATACCGGTCCGAATGGCGGTGTAGTTCGCGATGAAATATGACGAATCCCACGAATATCGCATGGAATATTTCTCAACTTTACTTGTGGTAGCCAGTTTGCCTTATCTGCGACAACAAGGTTTCTCGCAGCATCATCTACCGCGACGATTTTTCCATCAGAACAGGCGAATCCTAGTTCCTCAACAACCTCTCGCATAATGGCGGCAATAGCAGCAGCATTTGGTCCATCTAATTGCGTCAATTCTTCAACTGCCAACTTGTCAACACGAGATAAACCACCGCCAGGAAACGCCCAATAACCTGGGAAAGCGGGCATTGTCTCTGCTCTTCTACCGAGTAATACCTCAACTCCATTGGAACCATCACGGGTGATCATCATAGTTGCAGAAGGCCTAACTTTGCGTGAGACAGAACCCATCTCAACACCATCAGGAACTTCGCTCATAGTCAAAGCAAAGCACCCTGCTCTTCAATGATTTCCATTAATGGCCTCAAAGCCAGTTTGAAGAGAGAGTAACACTTGGACTCTCTATGGCCGACACAATAGAGGAGGAACTGGCCCTTCTTGCAAGAGTTGTTGATGAGGCTGAAAAAATGGGTATTGACCCATGGCCAGAGTCCAAGCCACAAAGGCCTTGGGCGAAATATGCAATCGCTTCTTTTATGGTAATAATGATGCTGAGTTGGGTTTCTAAGGTACTATTTAGATTCGTAGACGTCTAGTTAATTGGTAGCCCCCCCCGGATTTGAACCGAGGTCGGAGGGATCAGAACCCACCATGATGGACCACTACACTAGGGGACTATGCACTTGCCGATTAGCCATCACTTCTTCAATTAAACGGTGAAGATATTAGATTTTTTATTCCGGTAATTACTTTATCGCTCTTGGAAGAATTGTGAATGTTGTAACCATTTGGATGGCTTGACCGTATGTTATGCTACCTTGATACTCCCTAGTATCGGAATCAATAACAACCCGCAATCGGAATTGACAGGTTTTCTTTGACCTTTTCTTACGGAAGTGCTTGTAAAAATGCACACCAACTTTGTACTTCCCAGGGTTAGGGATACTTTCCCATACAATATTCTCAACGGGATTATTACTGACCGGCTTAACATTCATATCGACATCTAATACACCGCCGCAGTTACTGGATTTGTTGTTGAAATATATTCGTTCACCATCGGGGCAAAATAAATGTAAATCTAAGTCGTTATAATCGTCCCAAGAGAGAGTCACTTGAACTGCACCAGATTTACCTCCTTCTCTCTCAAGGCGCTCATCCATATCATCATCAGTTGGAGTCTCAGCGATAGTAATACCACTTCCAATCTCCTCTTCTGCAACTAACGCTGAGTGTTGTTCCAGTTCTTCTTGATTATCTTCAATCCATTCACCGCGGCCATCTAATTCCATCATTCTCCGTTGTTCATCATCAATATCTTCCTCATCATTGATGTCATCGATTATATCGGACAAAATCAACCTCAAATCCATGAAATTTTGATTTCTATTGGAGTCCCTTTCCAAATAGTTTGAATATTCGTTTTCTGATAACTCTGCGGTTTGCCTTGAACGTAATACAATCAAGCCATCTCTTTCAATAGATTCTATTTCTCCCACTCCACCATATTTCTCACGATGAGCGATATCAGCTAATCTTTGCTGTTTACTCTTACCTCTTTTGTAAATGGTGCGTAATGCTAGTAGTAGAATCAGTATCAGGATGATTCTGCCTGCTAAGACTACATCTTCCATAATGACTAATGTACACTACTCCTTTATTGGAGATTTGGCTGTTTTGTGTGAAATAACCGGAAAGTAGCCTTCAAGATAAGAATGCTGCATTTAATTTATCCAGTATTTCCCGACTTGGTCGCAATTCATTATCTGGGACATCTATCAAAGCGTTTTCAACAAGTCCTAAGTCTTCTATGAGTGAAGGTTTGGATCCATCGAAGTAGAGTAATCCAGTGACGTGCTTTGATTCAGCATCAGCAGCGTGAAGGGCACTTAGGGCGTCAACAGCATTTGTTGGATCGTGTTCTTCTGATATTGTTTCCAATCGGATAACTGAACCATCGTGAAGAGTAATATCACGATAATGGCCTTCAGGAACTTCAATTTCTTCCATCGGAGCACGGTTTGGAATATAATCGGCAACGTGCAGTGTTACATTGTTATCTTTAACATAGCCATAAGATTTCAAAGACTCATCGTTATTGTTGAATGTGACACATGGTGAAATAACATCTATCAATGCAAAACCTTTGTGTGATATTGCAGCTTTTATCAATGATTTGAGTTGTTTCTTTGAACCTGAAAATGAACGAGCTACGAATGAACAACCAAGGTTGATTGCAAGTGCGCACAAATCAATAGGCTGAGTTTCATTTGGAGTCCCTTTCTTTTTCCTAGAACCGATGTCTGCAGTAGCAGAATATTGACCCTTTGTTAAACCGTAAACTCCATTGTTTTCTAAGATGTATACCATGTCTACATTTCGTCTAATCGCATGAATTAATTGTCCAATACCAATAGATGCAGAATCACCATCTCCAGAAACTCCCAAGTAAAGCAAGTCTTTGTTGACAGCATATGCACCTGTGGTTACAGATGGCATTCTTCCGTGAACTGTATTAAATCCATGAGATTGTCCAAGGTAGTATGCAGGAGTTTTGGAAGAGCATCCAATACCGGACATTTTAGCGATGCGGTGAGGCTCAATTCCATTTTCCCATGCCGATGCAACAATGACATTTGAGATTTGATCGTGACCACAACCTGGGCACAGAGATGAAGGTCCACCAGTGTAGGAATCCTTTGGCTCGTTAATTACATTCAGTTTTATGACCTTTGCTGGACGTTTTGGTGCTTCGCTCATTGTTCCACCTCCTCAAGTTTTGCCATTATTAAATCGGAATATACTCTTGCTCGAGGTGGCTGTCCATCAGAATAAGCAACAGAGTGAACCTTTGTTACCAAATCATTCGGTAACTCCTTTCGTAGAATTCCCCATAGTTGTCCATCCCGATTGATTTCAAGAACGATAGTAGTTTCATGGCGTCTAATGAATTCTGCAACTTGCTTTGACGCTGGTAGTGCGCGAATACGACACTGGCTCACCTTTAGGCCAGTCGCTTCAAGAATATCATCAATTTCTTGGATTGTATTTTCCATACTTCCGATATAGATGATACCAACTTCACATTCAGTTTCTTCTCGCATAAGTGGTGCAGGAAGAAGTTCTCTTGCACCGTTTATCTTTCTCTTTAATCTAGACATAAGAGCAACGTAGTCATGTGGTTTTTCAGAATAAACACCCTTGGTATTATGGCCAGTTCCTCGATAAAGGATAGGGTCCATTCCTGAGCCAGGTAAAGTGCGGTATGGGATTCCATCGCCATCGACATCAAGGTAACGTCCGAACTCTTCAAACGCTTCAAAAACATCACGATCTCTTACCACTTTTCCTCTGTCCATATTTTCCTCAGGGTAAGTAAATCCTTCACATGCCCAGCGGTTCATACCTAAGTCTAGGTCAGATAATCCAAATACCGGGGTTTGGAATCTTTCAGAGTAATCCATTGCTCTCCATCCGAACTCGAAACATTCCTCAACTGTTCCTGGGATCAAAACGATATGTTGAGTGTCACCATGACTTCCTTCGTATAGCATTGTAATGTCAGATTGTTGTGTACGAGTCGGTAGTCCAGTAGATGGTCCAACGCGGTTAACATCCCAGAACACAGAAGGTACTTCTGCGAAATAAGCCAGTCCAATGAATTCCTGCATTAGGGAAATGCCGGGTCCAGAGGTTGCAGTTATTCCACGACCACCTGCCCATCCAGCACCGATCACCATACCAGCTGCAGCCAATTCATCTTCAGCTTGAATCACAGCACATGTTACTTCGCCCTCATCATTTGTCCTAATTTGAGGAATATATTCTATAATTGCCTCTGCAATTCCCGAAGACGGAGTAATTGGATACCAAGCAAGCATTTGAACGCCACCGAAATGACAACCCAAAGCAGTTGCTTCGTTACCATCGATGAAGAATTTTGCAGTGTCCTGTTCTCTCTCTTCAACAATATATGGATCTTCCTTAGAGAGATTATCTTTGAAGTAATCACGACCCAATCCTAGTGCAGTGAGATTCAGTTCAATTGCCTTTTCTTTTCCTTTAAATTGCTTAGATAATGCAGATTCCAGTGCTACTTGGTCGATGCCAAGCATTTCTGCTAATATGCCAACATATACGATATTGGTGACTAACTTAGCAATTTTTGGATTTATTTTACGTGCCAATGAAGACATTGGAACGGGATATGAAATAACATCCTCTCTATTCATTTCTTTTTTTGCATCAGAATTCCAAATTACTACTGAACCAGTTTCAAGAGCCTCTAAGTCCTCATCCCATGTTGCAGGGTTGACCAATACTTGGATGTGGGTTCTGTCACCAGGTGCTTGATATCCCAAATCAGAAAGTCTTACGATATACCAAGTTGGCAATCCAGAAATATTTGATGGGAACATATTTTTCCCAGAAACAGGAATTCCCATTTCAAATAATGATTGAAGGAGAATTAGGTTCGCACTTTGAGAACCTGTTCCGTTTGCTGTAGCGATATTTATTGTGAAATCGTTTGCAATGGTTGCCATTGTGGGTTGTCCCCTGAGAGGTTAGTGGCGATGAAACTCACGCCTCTTGACATTTGGGGTCCGCATACACCCTTTGAACATGTTGGAGGCGCGCTCACTGTTTGAGCATGATTTGAACATGCGATTTACAACCAAGAATCCTTATGTAAAATTACCTTTTTAATCAATTTATTAGGGATTTTTATAATGTTTTAATTCAAACGGTTTAGGGGTGATACTCAAAACCGATTAGTATCTGGGATTGAACATGGCCGAAGAAAATATGTCGGAATCATGGCAAAAGGCAGAGAAATTAATCGCCAAAGGAAAAGCAGAAGGCGCTCTTTTGGAACTGCGAGAAATTGATGCTAACGGAACCCATCCAACAACTCTGCGTATTGCCGGTGAGGCAACTTGGGCGATTGCAAAAAATAATCGCAATAAAAGCGAGTACCGCAAGGCAGCATCACTGCTTAAAGAATCGGTTAAGAATGCGCCAAATGATAAGAAATCAAACGCATCTTACAACAATCTATTGAATGAAATGCAAGATTTGGGCTTTTCTGAAACAACCTTCCCTCGTCTGGTTAATGATGGAACTCCAACATTCGCTGGAATGGTGGCAATGGGAATGGCATTGGTTTTGGTTCTCGCTGGAATCACGCTTGCAAATACTGCAAAATCTGTTGCAGTTGGAGATGTAGTAATGGAACTTTCTTGGACCGATACATCTGGCAATTCTCACACAGGTACAATTTGGATTGAGTTGTACGAGGATAAAACTCCAATGCACGCTGAGAGTTTTAGATCAAACACAGACGCAGGTCGTTATGATGAGACAATTTTCCATCGTATCGTAGATGGATTTATGATTCAAGGCGGCGATTTTGAAAATGGTGATGGTACTGGAGGTCACGCAGGCAAATATTTCGGATATTGTGCAAATGCAGGTTTTGCTGAATCAACTACTTGTGAGAATGATATGACAAATTGGGTAATTCCAGCTGAATTCGGCGAAACACACAACCCTGGAGTCATTGCAGCAGCACGCTCCCAAAGTGAGGACTCAGCGGGATCTCAATTCTATCTTGTTGATTCAACAGGTGCCACATCTTTAGATGGTAGTTATACTGCTTTTGGTTTCGCTTACAAAGGAGAAATTGACGGAAGCGCAACAACTGGTGTTGCAGTAATTGATGCAATTTCACAAGTTGGATGTGGTGCAAATCAAGATGCATGCAATGATAATAATAAATTGTCTACATATCCAGTGACAGTTGAAAGTGCAGTAATCGCTGGTGCATCTGAAGATACACCTTGGTATCAATTCTGGTAATATCACTTGATTTCTTGAGCACCTTCAATGGGTGTGTTCATAGATGTGTTCCTAATCGGGTGTAATATGGCTATGATTGATACCTTCAATGCCCGACGAACTCTTTCGGTTGGTGGAGAATATTACTCCCTATCTGGACTTGACGAAAATGGTATTGATACAAGCGCATTACCATACTCTATTCGTATTCTATTAGAAGGGGCATTGCGTGGCAATGATGGCTTCTTGATCAGCGAAGATGACATTAGAAATATTGCCGCTTGGACTGCAAATGGGGAACGTGGAGAAATTCCGTTTAGACCATCAAGAGTAATTCTTCAAGACTTTACTGGAGTTCCGGCAGTAGTTGATTTGGCTGCACTAAGAGATGCGATGGTTGAGATGGGTGGAGACCCTGAAAAAGTCAATCCACAAGTTCCAGTTGACCTTGTTATCGACCATTCGGTTCAAGTTGACGTTTCAGGCGCTCATAGTGATGCATTGGAGATGAACTTAGATATTGAATATCACAGAAATATGGAAAGATATACATTCCTAAAATGGGGTCAACAATCCTTGGCAGATTTCCAAGCAGTACCGCCTTCAAGAGGAATTGTTCATCAAGTAAATTTGGAGTATTTGGCAAGCGTTGCTAGACAAGAAAATGGATTTTGGTTGGCAGATACACTCGTAGGTACTGATTCTCACACAACAATGATCAATGGATTAGGAGTTCTTGGTTGGGGTGTTGGGGGAATTGAGGCTGAAGCTGTAATGCTTGGTCAACCAATCTACATGCTAGCACCAGACGTTGTTGGAGTTCGTTTAACCGGTAAACTAAATCCAGGTGTTACCGCTACTGATATGACTCTTAGAATCGTAGAGATTCTTAGAAAGAAAGGCGTTGTTGGAAAGTTCGTTGAATTCTTCGGCCAAGGAATGGCCGCATTATCTCTCGCAGATAGAGCCACAATCGCTAACATGGCTCCAGAATATGGTGCAACCTGTGGTTTCTTCCCAGTCGATGAAAGAACATTGGAGTATTTGCGCTTGACAGGAAGAGAAGAGAGTGCAATAGAAGGCGTTGAAGCATATTCTAGAGCGCAGGGACTTTGGTATTCAGCCACAGATCCTGAGAAATCATATACTTCAACGGTGGAATTAGATTTGACGACTATTCAGCCAGCACTCGCAGGTCCAAAAAGACCTCAAGATAGAGTTGATTTGAGCGCTATGAAGCAACACTTTGAGCATTCATTAACCAACGAATTAGGTCACCATGGTCACGGTTTAGAAACAGAGGAGTTGTCAAAAGGAGCTATTGTTGATTTAGATGGAGAAAGATTTGATTTGAATCATGGGGATGTTGTAATCGCAGCTATTACCTCTTGTACCAACACATCAAATCCAGGTGTGATGTTGGCTGCGGGTTTACTTGCTAAGAAGGCACGACAAAAAGGCCTTACAGTTAAGCCATGGGTCAAGACTTCCCTCGCTCCTGGTTCAAGAGTTGTTACAGAATATTATCAAGCCGCAGGTTTGCAAGAAGATCTCAATGCCATGGGATTCAATGTCGTTGGATATGGTTGTACCACTTGTATCGGAAACTCCGGGCCACTCGACCCACCTATTGAAAGTGCAATAGACGAGGAAGGGCTAATTGTTGGTTCAGTAATTTCAGGAAATAGAAATTTTGAAGGCAGAGTTCATGGTAAAGTAAAGGCTTCATATTTGGCAAGCCCGCCACTCGTTGTCGCCTATGCAATCGCTGGTACTCTCGAAATAGACATGTCTACAGAGCCGCTTGGATATTCTAGTGATGGCGAGCCAGTGATGCTTTCTGATATTTGGCCAAGCGATGAAGAAATAGCAAAATCTCTCTCTGTGATAACTCCAGAAATGTTCCGTCAGCGATATGCTGATGCAATGAATGAACCAAGATGGGATGGCATACCTTCCGAAGCAAGCCCACTTTATCCTTGGCAAGCCGATTCAACATATATCCGACTTCCAACATTCTTCAGTGGATTGGATGACCAACCATCTCCTATACAATCGATTGAAAATGCGCGTGTATTGCTGAAACTTGGCGACTCCATCACAACAGATCACATCTCTCCGGCGGGCTCATTCCCAGCCGATGGTGCGGCTGGAAAATGGTTGATTGAACGCGGTATTGAGGCAGGAGATTTCAACTCATTTGGTTCAAGGCGAGGCAATCATGAGATAATGATGCGGGGAACATTCGCCAATGTCCGAATTAGAAATCAAATGGCACCTGGTACAGAAGGGGGATATGCTCTCAACCATGAAACAGGAGAGATAACTTCAGTCTATGAGGCGGCACAAACTGCAGGTCCAAAGGTCGTATTAGCAGGTTCACAATATGGTACTGGTTCAAGTAGAGATTGGGCGGCCAAAGGAACATATTTGTTAGGAGTTAAAGCGGTGATTGCGACCTCTTTTGAGAGAATTCACCGTTCCAACTTAGTAGGTATGGGCGTTCTACCAATGACCTTCATGGAAGGAGAATCTCATGACTCATTAGGTCTTGATGGTTCTGAATTTTTCAATATCCCTGTTACAGATTCTGTTAAACCCTTAGAGGTAATGAAAATCAATGCCATAAAACTGGATGGTTCTCAAATTGAATTTAATGCACAAGTTAGATTGGACACTCCTGTAGAAGTTGAATATTATCGCAACGGTGGCATCTTGCATACAGTATTGAGACAACTTGCTAAGCAATGAGTCCATTACAAATTGTAATGATTTACAAAACACTACCTTCAAGGATGTTGGCGGTTCACCCTTGGTTGATGGCAGAGCTAAGCGGTCAAGTAAGGTACCGATTCAGGTCGGATGACCATGAGATTCAAGTCTCTCTAGAAGGCGAAGCGGAATGGGTTGCTGAAAGAGTAGGTGAACTTGGATTAGAGGGTGTGGGATGGACTATGCCGGTAGGTGAAGCGGTGAAAGCGACCAATCTCTCTGAAGTTTCTAAATCAAATTCAAAAAAGTCAAACGGACGTCAAAAAGTTGTTATTGACGACACGCCTTTAGGTGATAAACCACTAGACATGGGACCAACTCCAGACCCTAGCCGTATTCCAATTGTCCGCAGACCAATCGGCGAATTAAATCTTCAAGTAGAGATAGATAAAATCGGAGTAGATGGTGCAAGAAAGCCAGATCCGATTGAATTGATGGAGATGCTTGATGATACCGATGAGCCTCTGCCGGCACAAGGGAAAATGAGCGTTGATCCAATGGCAGAAGCTTGGTTAAGAGAATTAATGGAAATAGTTGTCAGGGAAAACGGTGGAACTGCTCTAAGGACTGAAGTCATTGAAGAGGTTGCAAGTTCAAAACTCGGTAACCGCCAAGGAGTTGAACTTGAAGTCTGGTTGGAGTCTCTTTTCTCGGCAGGAAAGTTGGTCAAAATCCATGGCGGTGACGCGGTGGGTTGGGGTCCTTCTCCAAGATGGTTAAATGGTCGTATTTGAGAATATTTTAGCAAATGCTAAAAAATCTATTTGTGGCTCAAGAACCAGATTATATTTGGTTGATGATTTTAATAAAAACGCAGTTATAATTACTTGGGCATAGTGGTGATTATAAATTGTCCAAAAACGCCACTGCAGGCTTATTATGGGCATAAATAACTAATCCTAGAGGCAACAGCATTAAAGTGGAAGCGGCGCTCGCGGTAAGCAGTGATGATGATGTCAATCAAAACAGAGCAATTGAAGGCCCAAGTTCGTAGTACTTTCCTAGTGCTGATAATGCTACTTTCAACCACCGCAGCAATAGCCATGACTTCTAGTGCTTCAATGAGCCGAAGTTATACAACTGGACGTGACCCGCAAGATGTCGCAATTGGAGATTTCAATTGTGATGGGGCAAATGATATTGCCATGGCTACTGACGGAGCCCACACCATAACTATTCTGTGGAATGACGGAAACGGTGATTTTTCAGAGCGCCAAGATATTTGGGTCTCAAAGAATATATCACGAGATGCTGAGTGGGATGAATTTGCTAATGTGCAATTCATAGAAGTTGGTGAATTTACAGGCGACAACGCCATCGACATCGTAATTTTCCAAAGAAATAACCCGTTCAAAACTGATGACAGTGGAGCACCTGCTGGTGACCCAGGGAACGTTACAATAATTGAAAATCTAGGCTGTGGCGTTAAGGACTGGGCTATCGGTGCGAGATTTACTCACTTCTATGCATGGGACTTAGCAGTTGGTGATGCAAACCAAGATGGCGATGATGATGTCTATGTACTTGATTTGATGACCGATATTGATACACAAAGAGTCGTTACATATATGGGACCAATAACCTCCTCAACTCAAGCGATTGCTACTTCACTTGGATCGGCTAAAGCTAATTCATACCGCTCTATGGAGGTTGGAGATTGGGGTGAATCACAATCCAGTGTAACCGGCACATGTACTGATGATGATATATTCCTGTTGAGGTCAGAAGGTGTTGATTACAGCACTGGACAAACAACCAACCCTGGTAACGACGATAACGTGTCTATCATTGAATTCAACTGTTTAGCGCCAGGAAGCACCCCTGGTTATCCGTCTGCTTACACCTATGGGTCAAATCAAGTTAATACAAATACAATTAACATGGCAACTACATTTTCTAGTGGTTTTGACATCGGTGATATGGATGATGACGGCGTGACCGATACTATTGTTTTGAATGATGGTAATATCGAAAACGTGACCTATGTGGCATCATCTGCAGTAGGGACCTGGTCCGCGCCATCTCTTGCATACTTTGGACCATACATTTCCTATGATGTTACAGTTGCAGATTTGAATGGTGACAATGAACCAGATTTCATTAATCCAACAGTTGCATATCAGCAAAACACTACCGACTCTGCAGGAGGTACAACCTCTAATTTCTGGCTTAACTTCCCAACAACTGTACAGGTTACACTGTCAGATGGTGCTGGAGGCCACGTAAGTCCTCTATCGTATGAGGCAGGCCGCAGACCAAGTATGGCTGCCGTAGGCCAACTTGCAGGTGCAGTAGGTTCAGCCCCAGATATAGTCGTTGGACACACATCTTATGACTTTGGAAATTGGATTGACAACTTAGGATGGGATGGTCAATATGATTCAATCTCAGTTATTGAAATGGATAATAGAGATTTATCTATTACAGGCTTGGACATGACACCTGTCGACAGATTCTTTGGGATTGTGGGTGAAGGAACTCGTGACCTCAATGTTACTGTAACCAATACCGGAATGGACACATTGAATGGCCAATCCGCTACCTTAGATGTTGAATTAAAGATTGTCGATGAAGCCAATTCGACCAATATTACAGTATATGCAATGGATTGGGACTCACCAGAGAATAAAGCAGGCTGTGGATCTGGATGTACTTGGTCTTATGAAGAGTACATTGACCAATCAACCAACTGGCACGAAGAAACAAATCACTCAGAGTTTGAGAGTGGTAGCGAAAACTTCTCAGCCAACCAAAACAATCCTACTGATTTCATGTGGGCTGGTATCTATGACACAAATGCAAGTGGCGACACTTGGACTGGATACGGACGTAACTGGGATGACGCTATGACACTAAACGCAGTAGACTTAACAGGTTCTGACCGCGCATTCATGGGAATTGAAGTATTCCAATCCTTATCCTTCGGCGCACTTGGAAGCGCTGATGCAAATGGTTGGATTATTGGTGATGTCTGGGATGACTTAGCTATTATTGAGGTCGGAAGCGTTGAAACCGGTTGGTCAACTATTAATTGTCCAACAGAGGCTATGATCAACGCAGCCTGTTCTTCTGGTTCATCATTATGGGGTGGTTATGACAATGACCGCCTAACCAAGCAGGGATTCGGAGGAGTTGCTGAGGGTATCTATCATTATGGAATATACAGCGGTGGAACTCACTACGGTTGGAACAATTTCACAGAAGAGGGAGTTGGTGCATTTGACCTAAGTAGTTGGGCTGGAGAAACAGTTGATATTAGATTTAGATTTAGAACTGGATTCGATGGAAGTATTGCTGATAGCAATGAAAGCCGATGGTCTGGACTTGACGGATATGCAATTGACAACATTTCAATTTGGAAGCAAACTACAGCATTCTTAGCAAACCCACAAACACAACAAAGTCAAATACAACTAACAAACCTTGGACCTGGTGAAGAATATACAACTTCTTTGTCAGTGAATGTTCTTAACGACACTACATACAGAGTTAGTGCATCCTTGACAAGTAATGCTTGGGATGAACAATCCCTCAATGATGAAATCATTGGATATTTGACTCCATTCAATCTTTACGACCCAGCAATTGAAGGAATTGATTACTTCAAACCTGGTGGTTTGTATGCAGAAGGAATCTTTGACATTGGAGTAACAACAAATAATTGGGGTAATACTTTGGTTGATTTTGATATTGAAGCAAAGGTATTCACTGCAACACCTTCAGATATCTATTGTGGCGTTCCTACAGAGATTTGTGAAGAATCCTTTGAAGGTGGTTCAGAAGGATATAGGTATGTTGAAAGTAATAATCCTCGAGGAGCAGTATACAATGAAGCAGGATGTAACGACAAGATATTCAACAATAATGCATATTGGTTCGGACATCCGTGTGACACTTCTACTAAAGGGTACGGAGATGCATGGGCAAATGAAACAATGTCATTGCCAGAAGTAGATCTTACCAGTATGTCTGGTGATTTCGTTTCACTTAACTTTGAATATTATGCTGATACATTCTATGGAATTGATTCTGATGGAACAAGTATTGTTGATGTCAATGACTATGCAGCAATAACGTTAGATTACAACAATAACGCTGGAAACTTCAGTGCAGTATTAATGGGGCAATGGAACGATTATAATGAGGATGGAACATGTAGAGTCGACGATAACAACGACGGTATTGTTAATTCCTCAGAATCTTTCGATAATGTCGAAATCTCATTTGTTGGAGATTCTAGTTCTACAGATGGGTCCGATGGCAATTACAATGTCTTCTTCAATACAGATGATTTAGTTAAGACGACTAATATTGACTTGACTCACATCTATGTTCTCAATACATCTGATGCGAACAATCAGAATTGGAATTACGAATGTACCTCTTTAGCAGGATCTACTGCACAAATTAATTTCGAATTCCAATCTGACGATGATGGAAGAAATGGTATTAATGATGGGTTCAAGGGTGTTGCATTCAACAATATATCCCTTCAAGAGTATACCTTCTTGGAAGAAGCATCATACACAATGTCTCGTACAAATGTAGATGCTGAAGATGTATCAACCGATATTATTGCTTCCCATGAGTTCACATCAGGAGTATATATGGTGCAAGTCGAAACAATATTTGACAATACTACCGTAGGTCAGAATTGGTTTAATGACAATGAAATTTCAGTTGCTAATAACAAGAAGAGAGTTATTTTCAACGTTGAATCAGTCGATGTAACTCTTGGAAAGCCTGAGACTCTATCTTGTCTTTCAGATCAAACACTTGAATGTGTAATGCCAATTGATGGTGCTCTAACCCATTCATGGGATGTTGTAGTTACAAATGGTGTTCTCGGTGGAGATTATATCTTTAACATGAACATTGAAGATCTTACAACAGGTTCCACTGCACATACAACTACTGCAGGTCCACAACAAAGTTTGGCTGCACACCAGAGAATCACTGCTGAGTTCACTCCATGGAATGGATGGCAAGATGGCCACCAATACAATATCAGTTTCTCGGCTGAATTAGCTAATGGCAACCCGTCAGGTAACGTCCGTTCTTTCATTGCAACCTTTGAAAGCAACATCGATGTGGCGATATTGGGCGATACATCTGCTCGTACTACTGCGATTAAGCAAGATTTGGCCTTATTGGGTCTGTCATATACTCAATACAGTATCAATGATTGGAACGAACCGACACCTCCATACCAAGCAAAGTATTTCGATTCTGGTTGGTTCACTCATTATGATAAGATCGTCCTGCCATGGCAAGATACTCTTGCTGCCAAGGATACTGAAAATGGTGGACGCGGATACTTCCAAAAGATTGGAAGTAGTTCTAATCGCATAATTCTAGAAGGTTTCATGTCTGCCGGTGGAACTGTTCAAGCTCACCTTGGACCACAAGGAAGTCAAATCTATGGTACTGACCAGGGATTGAGTGGCCGTCTACCATTTGGTTTGGACATTCAAAGTAGAAACACTCCTGAAAGTAAGATTACATACACTGATATGGATCTAGCAGACCCATACCATCCGATGATGGACAATATCAACTCGAATGCATTCCAAGGATTTGATGCAGAATCCACTGTTGCTGAAGCAGTGCTCAATACCAAGTCTGTTAGTGCAAATGAAGTTCCAGTTACATGTAATGGATACATGGAGAATGGGGGCACCTTCCAAAGGGTCATCCGTTCTTCTGCTGATATCCAAGATACTGTTCTTGGTGTTTGTTCATACTATGATGGTGGGCTAATCGTTACAACAATGGATGTTTCAACTGTCTCTGATCGTGCAGATAGTACGACATTCCCTCTATTGGGTAACATGCTGTCATACCAAGTAAGTCCATACCCAGAAGGGTTTGGAACACTTGGTGATGGTTTGGAATTGACTCTAAATGGGGAGACGCCAAATATTGACCCTTCAACAGGAAAGTATGCTTTGAAGTACATGAAGAGCGATGCAACGATTACATTTGGATATACAACCAGCACTTCATCCACTTTGTCAACAGATTGGATTGTTGATGGACCAACTTCTTGGGATGGTTCAACAATGGCAAGTGGAGTTGGACACACTACGGATATGAGTCCAGTAATGCAATTCTGTAAGAATGACTTGTCAAGTGCAACAGGATGTGCGCAAGGTGAACAATGGAATGTCAAGTTGATGCTACACGATGACGCAGGTCACTCACGTATCATCGATGTCACCGTTGAAACAAACGATGTATATGCCGACGAATATAGACCTACAGCAACCGCTGAAATCGATATGGACTCTGAAGTTAGAGACTATACAGACCAAGTTGAATTTACTGGAACCAAAACGGTTTCAAGCATTGAATGGGACATTTACAGAATCACTCTTGATGATGATGGTGAAACAACAATTCATTTCGATGCCAGTAATTCAAGTGATCAAGATGCTTTAGACGGAAACGGAATTGAGACCTATCAATGGAAGGTTTTGTTTGATGCACCATATGGTGTTGATGACTTTGCATTAGAGGGTCATACATTTACTCAAACTGCCGCAAGCGATGGTGAGTGGGCATATAATTTCAAGAATGTAACTGTTGACCCAACTGGTGTAAATGAGAATACTATTCGTATGGAATTAGTGACTTATGATAAGGCGGGTAAGATTTCAGAGAAATTCCGTATGTTCTTCGTTATCGTTCCAGCTGGATTCGGCGATGAAGAACCGGTCGTACAACTCGACTCTCCAAATGCTAATTCCCGCATTGATACAGACACAATTACAATTTCTGGTTCTGTTCTAAGTGGTAGTGAGCAAGGTGAAGTATACATCGAAACAGCATTTGTTCTTGCAGACTTCAATGAATCATTCGTACAACAATACAACAAGAAGATTCTAGGAACTTGGAACAAGACCACTTCTGGACTTGCTGATGGTGAAGCATTTGACTTAACATTATCAATGGATGGAATGTATACAAACAAATCTCAAGTAATTCTAATTTACATCAAGATCTATGAAGGAATTGGAGATGACCAGCGTTGGATTTCTTACAAGCAAATAGAAATCAACTTACCAGCCTGTCAAGGACTTGAAGCCGATGTTGCTGCAGAAGCAGCAGGTGGAGAATGGATTCTAGATGGTGATGGTGAATGTCAATGGGATGGCGCTTGGACATACGAGAATGGTGAATGGAAGGCTCCTTCTACTGATGGTAATGGAGATGGAACAAGTTCTTCAATGAATGTGACTACAATCGCAATCATTGCGGTTTTAATTATCTCTATCCTGGTTGTAACAATGGTAATGATGCGCAAGAGCGGTTCGAAATCACTGGATGACACTTCCGAGGATTTCCACGCTGCTGCTGGCGGATTTGCCGCAGCACAACTAGACCCTGTTGAACAATACGTACAACAATTGGTTGCACAAGGATATCCAGAGGAAACTGCGCGTCAGTATGCCCAACAATACGCTGCTCAGGCCGGAATTGGTGCAGATGCTGCAACAGCAGCAGCGCCAGTCGCGGCTGCCCCAGTTGCTGCTACTCCTGAAATAGATCCAGCAGTTTACCAGCAATATCTACAGCAATTCATGGGCCAAGGATATGATGAGGCTACTGCATCGCAATATGCACAGCAGTATGCTTTACAGTATGCACAGCAACAAGGTTGAGTTTTGTCTTAGGCAAAAACCTGCTACCCATATTGAGCGTAAGCAAGGAATAATCAGGTGCTTATATTCAATTAGTATGTGCTACGGGAACTGCACATGGACAAGACTGAGCAGTACACCGTTGCAGACATCTCCTTAGCACAAAAAGGTGCATTGAGAGTAGATTGGGCAAGGGCGAGAATGCCAGTATTGGAAGCATTACGTAAAGAGGCCTTGAAGACAAAACCCCTAGCAGGAATGCGTGTAACAGGATGCCTTCACGTCACCAAAGAAACTGCGATACTAATCGAAACGATTGCTGCTGCAGGTGCTGAGATTTCCTGGTCCGGATGTAATCCACTATCTACTCAAGATGATGTAGCCGCATGGCTTGCAACTGAAGGATATTCAGTTCATGCTTGGCATGGACAATCAGTGGAAGATTTCTATTGGTGTATCGACAAGACCCTTGAATTTAGACCAACCTTGACTTTAGATGATGGAGCAGATCTAATCGTCCGTGTTCATGGTGAGAAGAAAGAGTATGCAGAAGGTGTAATCGGTGGTACTGAAGAGACAACCACTGGTGTTCATCGACTAAGGGCAATGGGAGAAGCGGGAGACTTGCTTTACCCAGTATTAGCAGTAAATGATGCTATCACAAAATGGGACTTTGACAATGTATATGGAACAGGCCAATCAACATTGGATGGAATTATTAGAGCAACATCTGTATTGATTGCTGGAAAGACATTCGTTGTTGCAGGTTATGGCCACTGTGGCAGTGGTCTAGCAATGCGGGCAAAGGGAATGGGTGCAAATGTAGTCGTTACTGAAATAGACCCATTAGCAGCACTTAGAGCAGTTATGGATGGCTTTAGAGTTATGAAGATGGACGATGCAGCAGCGATTGGTGATGTATTCTGTACTGCTACTGGAATGAAGGACATTATAGTTGGAAGACACTTTGCTTCAATGAAGGATGGTGCAATTATTTCAAACACAGGCCACTATGATTGTGAAATAAATATTGAAGATTTGAAAAGCCTTTCACAAAGTGTTAGAACTATTAGAAGTGAGAATGAAGAGTATATCCTATCGGATGGACGTAAGATATACTTGCTTGCAGAAGGACGTTTAGTGAATCTAGCAGCTGCTGAAGGACACCCGTCAGAAGTAATGGATATGTCATTCGCTAACCAATATCTAGCATTATGTCGTTTAGCGGCAGAAGCAAAAGACATGGATCCAATAGTTTATGATATCACAAAGCAACAAGACATAGATGTTGCATCTACCAAACTTGCAACCCTTGGATTCACTATTGATGAATTGACTCAAGAGCAAATTGTGTATGCAACAGATTACACTGCTGGAACATGATTTAACATTCAGTGAACCTTTTTCATTAGGTATTGGTTAATCTTTACTTATAGAATTTAATTGTTTTTTGCATGACCTGGACAAACACACCTTGCTCCAATTTGTCTACAAGTTGCACATTTATATCTAGAAGATGAGCAACGTAAACACTTTTGTGGAGGTTCAAGGATATGTTTTGCTTCCCTCACCTCATTGACTCCACAGTTACATTCTACCCAACAAGGTAATCTTGTTTTACTGCTAGAAAATTCCCACCCACAACTTGTACATTCGTATGTTTCAGTCCTAGATGTCACATTTGTTAGAATGCATCCTGAGTTGTCGCAAATATGTGTTGGGATGCTTTCATTCAAAAAAACAGGGCATACAATCCCTTCGATAAGAACAATTACTGATTGTCGTGGTTTACAAATACTGCAACTTTGCTTAAGATTTCCATGTTCCTCACAAAACTCAGGCATTGACATATACAAATCGTACCCATTTGAGTGTAAAAATATTACTGTAAATTAATGTAGTTACGAAGAAAATTCTATTCTAGTACCCGTTCACATCGTATTCACAGAAGTTGTAAATCTTCTAATCAAAACCGACTACGGAGCAATACTAAGGCCATCAATGACATATTCACGCCCAAGATTAACTCAGGAAGATAGTTGAGATGTCCAGTAACTGCTAGGGCGAAAATGAACAATGACTGCATACCAAATCCTAACGACGATGAAACAGTTAATTCAAACGCTAAATTTTTTGAACCCTTGCCGGCTAAACCAGTAATAATACTATCTTGCCAACTAAAGAAAAAGAGGTATACTGAATGAAGGATATTGACGTTTGATTGTTTTTCCCATGGGTGAGCAACCGGTCGTACGCGTTCATCAATACGACTTGTAGCATCTCCTAAACCCAATGCTCTCATCAGTATTGAATAATGATTAAACAACGAATATTGTAATAAAGTAGCTAAAATTAGAGCACAAGTTAGTGAAAGTTTCCATCCAAAAAGATTTCCAAAAGCCCACATGACGGCAATCAACCCAATTGTATCTGCAACGGTATCCCAATATCTCCCTACATGTGATGGTCTTTCGCGAATTCTAGCTAATTCACCATCAACAGCATCAATCACTCCTTTCACAATGAGAAGTGAGCACGCAATGATTGTATGATCTTCTAAAATCAACCATGCACAGAAGATGGTGATAAGCAAATGGAGATTGGTTACCTGCATTACCGATACGGGGGTTTCTTTGAGATATCGAGCTATAATACGGGCGAATGGCCGACCCCATTCGGATAAATCAATGACGTTCCTGTCTCCGTATTTCCTGACTCCCACTGATACGCCCATGCTGTCGTAAAGTTTCTCATTCATAGCGTTCTCCTTCCTTATTATTCAGTCATCTCAGGTGAACGAACAAATATCATGTGTAGAGCAATTCCAATAGGCATCAGCATTACTCCAAAGAATACCGTTGATACTGTTACCCAACGCGGGCTATCTTGCTCCATGCATCGTTTCCACATCCATCTAGTAACAAAGATATCTCCTGCAACCATGTGAGCCCATGCAGCGGAAGCGCCAGCTTTTGTTCCCAGTATACTAGCAAGTCCATCAAGTATTCCTGCTGGGTTGATGAAATCCTTAGATAAGTCGATAAGTCCTTGCGGAGATGAGATAGTAACGATCCACCAAATTAGAATTGGTCCAAGGAAAAACCAAGGTCCATGCATTAGTTTCTTGGTTAGGTCATGGTCAGGGAATACCAGCATTGCAAACCAAAAAGGGCCAACCCACATAGTAGATAAAAAAAATGAATAATCATAAGCATCCATGGTTCTTGTTTAATCTAATCTCTTTTAGTATATCGTTTTCCAACGATAAAGTATTGTTATTCAAAAGTTGTCCTTATCCAAGATTTTACTGGAATCAGTATTTGTCACCTATATACAAGGGTTATATTCAACATCATGGGTGTCGATGTATAGAATTATATCGAGAAATCACTCTTCCTCAAACTGTTCTAATTGTTCATCTTCGTATTCTTCATCAATGTAACCCATCTCATCTAGATGAGAATCAAAGTCTGGTAATTGAGGTTTCCAACCCTGAGGTAATTTCTTCCCAGAATCAATAATTTTTATCATTCTCTCTTGCCATGCAATTGGTTTTCTCTGCATAATGTATAGGTAAAGAACGGATAATCGAATCTCTTCATCAATTACTATAAATCCACTCGATGCTTCAAAATTCATAGCCCTTAACAAATTATAAGCTGGCTTATTTAACATCCCAGTCCATCGTTTTGCTAGCCTCATTCCGAATAATACAGTTGCAAAGATCACTAGTGATGTTAAACAAAATCCACCCCATCCTTCTCCAAATATTTTGTCACTTAATACAACTTCAAGCAAAAGAAATGGCATGGTAGCCATCATGAAAATAAATGTTTCAGAAACTGGAGGCTTTCTCATCTTACTAGTGATAGCACCCCAGCCGTCGTGATTTCTCTCCCATGGGAGAAAAAAAGTTCCCGAAGAGCCTTCTGCTGCAGCCTTTACCAAGTTCATCAAATAGTATAATTTTCCAGTTTGAGATGTTGCAATATCCATATTATTTTCAATAATAGTTTTCAATCTAGTATCTGCTTCAACATATAATCCCATGTCGGTTAGGATAGTCGCCTGTTCTACAATAGGTGTAACTTCATCTGGTGCATGATGTCTACAATCCTGCCACCATTGTAATGACTCATCAAGTAATCCAAGATTATCTGAAAGAAGTTGTCCACCTCTAACCCACATTTGCAGTAGCATTGGATCTAATTCTATGGCTTTACGGCATCCATTAAGTGATTTTGCAGCCTGTGAGAGTGTTGGATTTTTCGTTTCACCAGCAAGTGCAGAATCTGAATACAAGACCCACGCATCAACATGTAAAGGGTCTAGTTTTGTAGCAGCTTTCGATTGTTCAAAGGCTAATTCAAAATCACCCTTATCAAATGCTTCAACCGCATCTAAGTAATGGTGTTCTGCACCCATTCTAATCACACCTAATCTCGAGTTCTATCGTAACTCTGTGACCGGATTTCACCAGGGGCACGGTTATGAGCGTGCCCATCTTTCTTTCCTTTGGATCTTCTAAATTCGGACTCTTCTGGTTTTCTTCTCGGTGCTGAATCGTCTCTTCGACCCCGACCAGAATCTCTTCCACCGTCACGACCGCCACCATAGCCACCGCCACCGCGTCCAGAATCTCTTCCACCGTCTCGACCGC
>JAOMOG010000002.1 GCA_028353405.1 Candidatus Poseidoniaceae archaeon
CAATTGGACAAGGCCCGGTAATTGATCCGATGACCGGAACGGGTGGATTCATCATGGAGGCAGCAGCAACCAATCGTCAAGCATTGGGTATTGACCTCAGTTCTGAAATGGTTGAAGGTGCTAATCAAAATCTCAACTGGCTATTAGAACAGCAAAACATCACCGATTCTTCAGCACAAATAGTGCGTGGTGATGCAACAAATATTGAGGCTAGTATCGACAAATCTTGGATTGGTAACGTTCAGGGGTTTGTATTTGATCCTCCATATGGAAGAAACTCTCAAGGCTCATTAAACCATGATGATCTACTAACTAAGACACTGACTAGTGCTCATAAAGTAGCATCTAGTGATGCCAATTTGGTATTGATTGTACCAATTAATTCTATGCCTGCACAGATAAACTCTCCACTAGCAGATAATTCCCAAGTTGAGTTATTACACGGTGATTGGGATTCATTACAACAGTTGATGAAATCAAGTGGCTGGGTAATTAAAAACCGGTGGGTTGAGCACGTTCATGGCAGCCTTAGCCGTCTTGTGATTCACTCAGAATACGTTCCTCTAGATTGAGTAATGTCGCAGCATCATCATCACTTGGTGGTGGGAATTGATCTTTATGTGGACAGCCTTCATCCAAAATAGCAGTATCATTTTCAGATAAAACATATGGATAAGTCTGGCAACCCTTTGGTCTTGCATCATAAACCGAACAAACGCCTTCCGCAGTTGTCTCCGCAGAATCGGTCAGCAAAAACACACAAGCGCGTGTAGTTTCATCATTGAGTAGAGTTAGAATTCCTAAATCATTAGCATAGGAGAATTTGTCAACAGCCATCCCAGTTCTTCTTGCTAACTTGGCCGCCTCTGCTTTGGTAAGAGGCATTGTTGTCTCTCTACAACATGCCGAGCAGCCCATTGGAATACATGGAAGTGAGCGGCCCATATTCTCCCCTGTGCATCCAACTTATTCAAAAAGGGTGGGCTGTTGGAACGAAATAAGGGCGGTTAGGGTAGCCTGGATATCCTGATGGGCTTCGAACCCGTCGACGCGGGTTCAAATCCTGCATCGCCCACTTGAGTTTCATTTTATTTTAGCCAAGTGGACGGTACGTCTTTGACCTTCCCTCGACAACTATTGATTGCTATCAGTCCATCTCAAAGACTGCATCGCCCACTTCCAATGAGTTATGATATGAGTCGCTATAGAGATTAATTTTCAAAACGGAACCATGGAGATTCATTTTCAGTACGATACCATTGAACTCCTTCATGCATTAACCAATGATATCCATTAGCATCTATTTGATCAGCCTCAGCCGCAATCACCGGACCTGTAGATATTTCTGGGACCATTTTTTCTTGAGCCTCAACGAGTGGAGTCTGATCGACTTCTGTCATCGGCTCAAACTCTTCGCTAAGCATTAGATTTTCAGCATTTTCAAATCTATCATCAAGTTCGGATCTAATTCTCTCTAAACGGATACCTTGGTGTGGACCTATCATTCGCAACATAAGGCTGAATTCCCATCGTAACGCGACTCCTTCAAGTTCTTCTCTAGAATTTGCATTCTCAAGTTCTTGTTCAAATCGAGAACATCGAGTATTTCTTGTTACGAAACCGAAGGCTAACCATGCGAAAACAGGGATTCCACCAAACATTCCGATCAAATCCCATGCGCCTAAGCCGACGCTTGTCCCAGGAATGACAATTTCAAAACTATCAACTGGTGTATCGTTAGGGTTTAGAGCATCTGTACCTTCTCTTCCTTCATCAGCATCAGTCCATCCATCATTATCATCATCAGCATCAGCGTTGTTGCCAATTCCATCACCATCTGTGTCTAAGCACTCTAGTGAATTGGTAGGAAATACGTCCTCTTCGTCCATGCAACCATCATTATCTAAGTCACCAGGTGAAGATAGACGTGGGAGAATATCGATAGAATCATTGTAGCCATCATTGTCTAAGTCGTTTAGATATGGATCAGCCTCGGTTCCAGATTGATTGTCACCAATTCCATCACCATCTTCGTCAAGCCACTGAGTAGGATTCTCAGGGAACAGGTCATACAGCCTGCCTGCAGGATTGTCTCCATATCCGTCACCATCAATGTCAGACCACTGTGTAGCATCTGTAGGGAATGCATCAGGATTGGTTCCGGTTTGGTTATCACCATATCCGTCGCCGTCGATATCACTCCATTGACTTGCATCATCAGGAAACTTATCAGCTCCAATTCCCATTGGGTTGTCACCCATACCGTCACCATCTCTGTCTTCGGTTTGAGTCGGGTCGTAAGGAAATGCATCATTGCCATCATCTATGCCATCACGGTCAGAATCAGAATGCCTTGTTGGATCATACGGAAAAGCATCCCCTAGATTTCCATTTCTGTTGTCGCCATACCCGTCACCATCACTATCGGTTTGCTGAGTAGGGTCGTATGGGAATTCATCTAAGTGGTTAGGAACACTATCGCCATCAGTATCTAGGTATTCATCAGGGTCATTAGGGAAATCATCCCCTTCATCTGACCAACCATCCCCATCAGAATCTAAGCATCCATATCTGTCAATAGTTGAGTTTCCAAATATTTCTGGACATGAATCTCCTGCGTTTCCAAACTCTTCATCGCCGTAAGTATCTCCATCAGTGTCGTATTGTTGAGTGGCATCTAGTGAAAATGCGTCTGAGTTATCTCCAACTTCATCTCCATCACTATCCTTCCATTCAGAAGCATCGTTAGGGAATGGGTCAAGAATGTCTGGGCGGCCATCTCCATCAGAGTCGGGACAGCCTTTCTCGAATTCCATTGTTGAGTTCCCTGGTATTCTAGAACAATAATCATCATAATCTTCGAATCCATCATTATCATCATCATAGTCTTCTAGAGCATCCATGCATCCATCATTATCAATATCTGATGTATTCGTGCGTAACCACCCAGTCATTCCCTTGGGGCAATTGTCTAGAGTATCATTGAGCATATCGTTGTCGTCATCATCGTCTTCTAATTCATCGTCACAACCATCTGAATCGTGGTCTGAACTTCCTGTTGATCTAAATCCGAGAGGGGAGTAATGACATGAGTCCAACGGATCATGAATGAAGTCACCATCATCATCAACATCATTTACATCAGCTATATCGTCGCCATCATAATCTACCGACATCTTTGCTACAAATAAGTCAGCCAAACCTAAACCAAAATGTGTGCTTAAAGTACCGAGTTGGAACGATGAGGAATCAAATGTTCCAATCATATACAATGAATTGGAATGGAAATACAATCCTTTACCATAATCATTTCCAGAACTTCCAAATGATTTCGCCCATTGTATGATTCCTGCCGAATCATATTTAGCAACAAAACCGTCGAACGACGACCCACTAGGAGTTACAAGAACTCCATCAAAGTTCAGGTTACCACCTGAATTGAAATTACCAGTTACATACAGGTTATCACTATGGTCTAATTCTAACTTTGCCGGAGTAATCGATGATTGCGATGAAATATGTTTAGCCCAAATAAATGTATTATTTGAATCATATTTAGCCACAAAACCATTGAGATTACCTCCTGCGCTAAGTGTAATGTTTCCAAACTCCAAATCTGAATAAAATGTTCCAGAGACATACACATTATCGTTCATGTCAATTTTGATATCTAACATTTCTCCATTGGATGATCCAATCGGAGTATTGTAAGACAATACATTGCCATCACTATCCATTTTCAGAAGTATTGGTTTCCATCCAGCACCATATCCGATATTATGAGAACTACCATTTACCGAAATCATAAAATTACCCGAATAAGCAAATTTTCCAGACGCATATAAATTATTATTTGAGTCAGTTTCAATCCCGTAAATGATCATACATTGTACGCAAGAACTGACACCGCTCGCCTTGACAGTTCCTAAAACCTTAGAAGCAATTATTGTTCCAGTTGTAGAATTATGTTTGTGGAAATGAGTTTGGTGTTCTTTGTATTTTGATGTCCAGATATTGTTCAATGAATCAATAGTAATGTGATTAAGTGTATTCAGATTCCAGTCTATCATGCTCTTCCAAGTCCAATTTCCATCACTGCTTATTTTTGCCAGAAATGTTACGCCCGGAGCAGATGAAGACAAAACAAATGAGAGTGCAAATGGATCAGGACTGAAATTCACACCATGGTAAGTGTTACGATCCAATGATGAGACTACAAGAAATATGTCATCGTTTGAATCAATTGCTATTTCGTTTGAAGATGCATCATGTGGTGTATTTATTACTGATATCCAGAGGCAATCGAAACTGGAATTAAGTTTCGCAATGAATAAACCGCTGTATCCACCAGAACTTCCGTAGGCTGCAGAACAATTTCCGAGATTGAATGATGCTTTAAATAGACCAAGTACGATTATATCGCCATTAGAATCAAACTTTAAGTCAAGTGCATCATCAATCTCGCTAGAGGATATACCTTGAATCTTTTCCCAAGCAAGGCTTTGGTTTGCAGGTATGGTAATGGAAGGGCCGTTACCTCCACCGCCTGAATTAGTTTGCCAAGGGTAGTCTAGGTGGCTGGTTTCGTTGAATACGGTTGCTGCAGCTGCTTGCTGTAGTTCAAGAACTACTGAATTAGAAAGGCTGGTTGAATGAGAAAGACCAACAGGGTCATCGCCAGTTATTGTTGCATAGATTACTAATGCAGCAAGATAAGAGCCAGAGATTGAAGGGTGACTTCCATCGCTGCTGTAAAGGTTATAGAATAGATTTCCAGAATTGGTCGGAGTTCCCCCATCTGCTACAATTTTGTCGTGGATGTGCTCAAATGCAAGTCCAACAGGAGCAACCCATACATCTCCATGTGAGGACATATTATCTCGGTAATCCAGATATCCAGCCTCAAGTTCATCTTGCATTGTTGAGAAATCAGGGAATCTCTGTGTATTGACACTGTCTCCATCACGACGTCCCCAAGTCATCATTAGGACAGAATCTGCTCCTTTGTCATCGATAGTTTGTGCAAGTTGAACTGCTCCATTTTTGCTATTGATCCATTCTTGATGACTTCGAGGGAAACCAGGAATCTGACTTTGGTCCTGAAGAACTACCCAATTCCAGACTCCATTATTGAGCGTAGTATTCCATTGATGGCCTGCAGTGCCTACATTGCTAGAATGTTGTGAAAGACGCATTCCTCCACCGCTTAAACTTGTGACATTGGCTGAGTTTGATGCAGCACTCATCACTCCGTCAACAAGGCTGTCAAGAGTATTAGCCGATGTGTAACTATTACCCATCATCAATATCTCTAAAGAAACAGGACTTGTTTCTAAGACTTCATCATCTGCTTGCAGATGGGTTGAAAGGGGTTCTTGCATCGGTGAAAAACAAAATAATGCCAGAATGGAAATGACCAGTATTCTCTTCGCTGACATGGTTATGCGATGAGTTGAGTCTAATTTAACCGTTCGTTGAACAATAAAAAGTAATTCAACGACTCCAATATTGAACGGTTTCATCTCCCCACTTTCGGTCATCAGCACGAATTAGCCCCGCATCGCTAAGAACCTGAGAATTAATTCCACTCTCATATGGAGTTAGGTGTTCCACCTCGGATTGAACTAAGAAGAAGTCATCAACTAACTTTGCATCAAGGAAATGTTTGATCGTTTTAGGCCCGCCTTCTACCATTAATGTTTGAATTTGCATATCTCCTAAACGATTCAAGACATTGGCTAAATCTCTAAAGTCATCTTGTAAAACAAGAGTTTCTTTACCATCGGTTAGAACTTGGCACTGTGCTGGAATTCTAGCATTGGGATCTATTACGATTCGAAGAGGTTGCTTAGAAGTTTCAACTCTTGATGCCAATAACGAGGGGTCGTCGCGCACGATCGTCTCAACACCGACCAAGATAGCATCACTATCTGCTCTCATCTGATGAACTAAATCTAAACACTGTTCAGAGGTAAAACGTCCAGCATCCTTACTCCTATCGTCAACACTACCATTACGATCAACTGCCATTTTTACAGTTACAATTGGTTTTCGATATTGGCACCAATGTAGGAATGGTCTCATTTGGTCAGCAGCTTGACCTTCTAGGAGTCCAGACTTAACAGAGATTCCAGCATCTTGTAGAACGGCAATTCCTTGCCCTCTAACAGTTGGATTTGGGTCGGTATGAGCTACGATTACCGATTTCACACCAGCCCACATTAACGCTTCAGTACACGGCGGCGTTCTGCCAAAGTGATTACAAGGTTCTAAAGTAACATAAGCAGTTGCTCCATTAGGAGATTCACCCTTGGTCTCAGCATCATGGATTGCCATTTGCTCAGCGTGTAATCCGCCAAGGTGATCATGCCAACCCTCGGCAATGATTTGGCCATCCTTGACCAATACACATCCGACTAATGGATTAGGTGAAACCTTGCCCTTTCCGCGAATTGCTACATCCAATGCTACTGACATGAATTTGATATCATCATCACTCCACATAGTTGCGCCCCTATTGTCTGCCAATCTCCATCCTATGAAGAGTCATTGCCTAAAACAGGCAAAAACGGGAAAGGGTTCATCCATGGTTTAGGGCGTGGTCAAACTATGGGATTAGTACATTGTATTGTCAATCCGGCCAGTAGAGATTTTCTTTGCGGTAAAATGTGGCCAAAATTGCAAGCAAAAATTATTGCTTCTGGATATCAAGTTGAAACTCACATGACTGAACGAGTCGGTCATGGTGGACACCTTGCTTATGAGATTAGGCAGCAATGGGAATCTTCACAACAAGGTGGAGAAAGTGAAGGAAAGCCACCACTTGTCGTAGCGGTTGGTGGTGACGGAATTGTCCATGAAATAGCCAGCGCCCTGAGAGGTTCAGACATTGTCTTAGGTCAATTACCATATGGTTCAGGAAATGATTATTGCATTGCCCATAATATTCCAAGATTTGATTTGGATAAGGCCATTGAAATCATAAAAAATGGAACAGATAGACGCTGTGGAGCTTGGAGATTAGAAGGAGTTCCTTGTCCAAAAGAAGGTGACTATCCTGCACCAGAATCCAATGTATGGGACGGAGAGCCTACACGTGATGGCAATGTCGTAAGGTGGTCATTCTTAGAAGCGGATTGTGGAATCACTTCTGATATAGGGAGAGCCAAGTTGAGAAGGGCCAAGTGGATAAAGGGTTCAAAGAAATACACCTATCTTGGAGTCACAACAATTCCATTGTGGAAGAGAAGAAAAGTCGAAGTAACAATCGATGATGGTAAACCTGAGATTAGAGACTTTACTTTAATCTCGGTAACTGCTGCAGAAACCTTTGGAGGTGGCTACAAAATCAATCCTGGAATGAATCCAGTTAAGGAAAATGGTTTGTTAATATTTGCACCTCGTCTGAGTAGGATTGCTATGCTATCTCTAATGGGGCCTATCAAGAAAGGAAAGCATATTGGAAAATGGGGCATAACTCAAACACCTGCAAGCAAATTGAATCTCAGATGTGTTTCGCCAAATGGAGAGCCTAGCGATTCTTCTACGAAAATAACAAGTTATCTCAATATCGATGGTGAGCCAGTCCTGCAATTACCTGCCAAATTAGAATGGCAATTAGATCAAATTACTGTTAGAGGCGCAAACCAAGTAGATTGGCAATAGTTTTACTCAAAAGGAGAAGTCAGAGAACTCTTCCTCTTCTTCAGAAGAATTATCAGTTTCTTGTTCATTTCCAGACCAAGGTTCAACTTCAGGCTGTTGCACTTTCTTGGTTGCGCGTTTCTTGACAACTTTCTTTTTAGTTTGTTGCTGAGGCTTAGACTCACCAGAAATGGATGATGAAAAGTGTGAACGCTTACTAGGAGCTGAATCAGTATTGGAGATTACAGAAGACTGAGCGGTAGACACTGTAGAAGTAACAGGGCTACTTTGCTGTGACACACTTCTCGGAATTGAAGTGACTTGAGATTCAATATTTTTTGCTTCAGTAGTTGCTACTACGCTTGAACTCTTAGAGCCAAATTCAGAAGTAGTTGATTCACTAGGTCCAGATTGTAAAGCACTATCCAAATCAAATCCAGTTAGGCTGACTGAATCAGCAGTTTCCCTCTTAGCAGGTTTTACACCTTCTTTTTTAGCCTCAACCGAAGCATCTTTTCGTGCATCAGCATTGCGTTGTTTTGAACTTTTCATCCCCGAGGACCTTGCTTGTTTAATGTCTGATTTAACTCTAGAAACTGCAGCCATCGCTTTCTTTCCGACCAATATTTCCATCGAATGAGATGCACCTTTTGCAACTGCAATCTTGGAGAATATGAACATAGTAACAGCGCCACCGAGCCCGAAGATTAAGAAGAACATGATGAAACCACTACGGCCTAGAAACGGAACATCTCCCAAAACCCATTCATCAGAAGAATCTCCACTTGAAGTAACAACCGAATCTTCTAACTTGATTGAAGTCACCATCAAGTAAACAGATTCTCTGTTGCTCTGGCCAATATTCATCTCACAGTTATCGTTTACTTCATGCCAACTAGCCAAATGTCCATCTGTTATCGTTCTTTCAATGTCATTATCTATTAGAACAACCATAGGTTCAAGAAGATAACCTTCTATTTGTACAGGTTGATGCCATTCTCCAAGTGCTTGCATTCCATATTGAATATTTTCAGAAGTTGGTATTAGTCCCAACACAAACCATTTTGAACTTGAATCCATATCAACTTCATCAAGGTCTATATTTCCAGCTCCAGTCTCTGGATACAAAGGTAAATTCCAATTCTTTAGTTGAACGCGTGGAATTTGCTCCCCATCAACATTCATAGCTTCTTTCATACTCATTGATTCGATTGCAACTGAAGTCGTTACAGCAAGATCAAGATTCATTGCACCGTAGACTTGGTCATGTGTTTCGTAGAAGTGACTTGCAGCCATATATCCGGTGAATTTAATCGGATTGCCACCATTGTCAAGGGATCGAGTATCATTACATCCGATAGGTGATAGTTCATCGAAGGAACTCTTCTCATCACCTAGAGTACTTGTAGCAGAAGCAGAGTCAGTTGTAAACTCAACTTTCACTTCACCATCACCCACTCCCCATCCAGCAGTGGTTGGAGACAAACAGCCAGCCAAGACCATGAGGGCGAAAAGAGATAGGGCAACAAGACCTCTGCGCATATTGTTTGCAGAACGGCTTCAGTTTGAGAACCCTTTGTTGATATTTGCTGCAAAATAACAGCATCTCAACGACAAAAAAGGAAGCGCAGACGGAGAGATTCGAACTCCCGTGCCACAAAGGGCACCGGATTTCAAATCCGGCGCAATACCAGGCTATGCGACGTCTGCAGTGGTTGTGCGAAGAGCCTCCCTTTCATCCCCTTTTCGGCTCAAAACGTTGGCCGACCAAGGTCAGAATGGTCACTCTTCATCCTCATCGGAGGAACGGACATTTATTGCAATTGCTGTCAAGCCAAGTGCTGAGATGGCCATGGCAACACCAAACCCAGGCATTCCAGGTTTTTCTGGTAAATCGTTTTCAGAACTGTATAGCTCTTCAACATCGGAAATAAAATCTTCAACATGCCAATCATCCCCAACCCAAGCAATGCGTGGTTTTCGTTCATTGTCTAGAATATAGGTTATCGTTGAATGACCAACTTCAAATTGATCCGCTGGAGTTGCTCCTACACAGGATAACTTGTCTCCATCAGCCCATTCGAATCCATCGTCACACATGCAATGTTTACCTTCACCTTGACCCATTTCCCAACCATGGCCGCTACATTTAGCAATTTCATCTTCATCGCTATGCTGATGATTTGTTTGGTTCATCCACATGTTCCCAGAATTTTCACAGTTAACTTGCTGGCTATGGTTTGTAGTCATGTTAGTTGTAGAGTCATGGCAAATCATTTCACTACCGGGAATCGGTAGATAAGAAAGGTTAGAATTTGATGCAGCCCAAGCGATATGGTCTGTATCTTGACCCAACATTACAGAATCAATTCCAACTTGACTTTCTTGCCAAGATGAATTAGTTTCATTCCAAAGGTATAGGGCCCACCACCATGAATAATCGGAAGGAGCATCAACATTGTTGATTTCATTTACAGAAGTTCCCCATGTTTCATGAACGGAATAGTTGAGCGAGACATTATGCATTTCTAATGTTGATTCAGTTAAATTCCACCCGGTTGCATTTTCTGAAGGTAGCGTTTGTGTGTGACCATCAAGTAACATTGTAGTATTATCGGGGTAAAGAATTGAAACTTGATTTTCCATTCCTTCACTAGAATTCATAGATGCATGAGCATCGATTACCTCTTTAGCCACAACCACTCCAAAGGAATCCCAAATCGCTTGTAGACTCTCTTCTGAACCGGTAAGATGCGGCCAATCAACATCATGAATGTGCGTGTAATCATGGAGAACTTCAGGAGTATCATATGCAGGGTCTACTGTAATGGAAATAATACCAACATCATCGGCAATATCTGCTGAAAGTCCCGCTTGCACCGATTTTAGATTTTGAGTAATAACTGGGCAAACAGTTGTACATCTTGTAAAGATGAATGAAACTATCAAGAGGTCGCCTTGTATAGTGTAAAGAGAAACATTTTCTGAGTGAGCGTCTACTAATACGAAATCATCAACTGCGGTTCGCCCTAAAACATGCCCTTTGTATGCTGAAGCAGTAGGGATGGAAGAAACCAATAAACACGCTACTAGCGCCACTGCGATGACAAATCTACTGTTCATGACCAAAGGGGTTTGAAGGCTGTTGATAACAGTTGTTGACTATTACTTCGCTTAACGAGTAGCGTAATCCCAGTTAGGAGTACACCATGAAGGAAGTCCATCAACACCATCTGGATTTGATAGGCCAATTCCGAAAATCATCAATAATACGAATAATACTGGGAACATTGCGGTTCTAAAATAGATGCTAGGGTCTCCTTTCAAGTGCATAAAATATGCGCCAATTCCGTATCCTTTGATGATTCCAACAACAATTAGAATCGCCCAAACCATCATCAAAGATACCTCGATTTCCGTCCCAGGTATTGTGTCAAAGAATACTGCTCCGATTTCAAATAATGTGAAAAACATCAAGACGATGAAGTTCCAGAAATAAATATCCATTCCCGTCTTATCGTTAAGCCACTTTTCTAATCCAATTACTTCATGATCTCCCATTATTTTCACCTCAATACAAATAGAATGCTGGGAAAATTAATACCCAAGCTAAATCGACAAAGTGCCAGTACAATCCAAAGTACTCAATACCTTGCGCATTATCCTTATCATAGCCAACAGTGTCAGCTTTGAATACAAGATATATCATGATAAGCAGTCCAATGAAGACGTGCAATCCGTGTGCTCCAGTTGCGATATAGAATATTGAACCTGCTTGAGAGGTACTTACAGTAAATCCTTCAGCAACCAAGTGAGACCACTCAACTAATTTCAATACGATGAACAGTGAACCTAGCATTAGAGTGGCGAATAAGAAATTTCTAACAGTTTTCTTTTGGTCAGGGAAAACAACTTTCATTATTGGTTGTGGAATAAACTTGGTAATGAAATTATCAGGGCGACTCCAATCATGTGCCTTTGCAGTCTTTAGAGCAATGACAATAGTGTAAGACGAGATAATTAGAGCAAATGTATTGATTCCTCCCGGAAGCATAGTCCAGAAGTCTCCAGTACCAGTTGCACCACCTGGTCTCAAATAATCAGAAGCGGTCAAGATATCATAGCCAGTAGCATCAGAAGCGCACATATCATTGTCCCATGCCCACTTTGTACACCATCCAGTACGCATACGTAGGTATGATGAGAAGAAAGTTGCGAAAATCATTATTTCAGACATAATGAAGACCCAAATTCCAGCCTTACGAATGTGCTCACCTTCAAACGGTGCAGAAGTAGCAATTTGTTCTCCATATCCATTGAATGGCAAATCCTCTTTCCACCAATTCCCAACACCTATGATGATGATTAGTAGTCCGGTTACGCCGATTACCATTTCACCGATTACTGCATCAGTTCCTGTTAGCAGTTCGGTTATAGTATTTGAAAAACCAGGGAATCCAATCATGAATAGCATGATACCAAAGGTGAAAATAATCGGTGAAGCAGAGCCGTGATGTTCATGTTCATCATCACTATGTTCAGCATCTGCTTGTAGTGAATTAATCAAACCACCAATTCCGATGAATGAGGCGAAAATAATACTCATTACCAATATCGTATTTCCGGAGACCTTCCAATTAAGGTAAGATAAATGCGCATCCACTTCATGATGGTGCGCCTTTTCCATTTCTAAGTATAATTCGTCGTAGTGATCCCCTTCAACAGAATTTCCAGCAGCAACAGATTCCTTGTAATCATCTTCAGCGTGGTGGTAGTGATCAACCGCATCCATGTACTCGTCATGAGCAGGTCCAGCCAGTGCAACACCTAGAATACTGAAAGCAATAATTCCGAAAGTAAGGAATCCTCCAGCATATAGTAAAGCGTGCACCCAAATTGAATTTTTTATATCCGCTCCGTGGCCGCTCATACATCCACCTCCTTTTTCTTAGCAGTCCACAACTTATCGCCGAGACTAGTTTCTGAATGGTGCCCGAATTCGATGTTCATATCTCCCTGAATCGGGTTGACGTCGAATGAAGGTGTAGGTGGAGGAGAGGTAGTTGACCATTCGAGTGACCATCCGCCCCATGGATCTTTTCCACAAGGTTCTCCATGTCGAGAAGAGCGAATTAGATTCCATACTAGAATCAATTGACTTAGTCCAAAGATTATGGCAAAGATGGATATTACCATGTTGTATTCGGCAAAGCCACTCTCCATGGTATAGGAGTGAGTTCTACGTGGCATTCCCATTATTCCAAGTGCGTGCATTGGCCAAAATGTAGCGTTATATGAGATGAATCCAATGAGGAAGTGCCACATTCCAAGAGTCTCGTCCAACTTCTTGCCAGTTACCTTAGGGAACCAATAGTATAATCCTGAAAAGAGTGCGAAGACAGTACCACCGATGAACACATAATGGAAGTGAGCAACTACGTAGTAAGAGTCGTGGAAGTGAGTATCAAGTCCTGAAACAGGTAAGAACATACCAGAAATTCCACCGAGAGTGAATGTGATTAAGAATCCGAGAGACCACAATGTGTGAGCCTTCATTACCAATGAACCACCCCATAGCGTTGCTAACCAATTGAATATCTTAGCACCGGTAGGAATTGCAACAGCCATTGTTGTGATCATGAAAATACCTCTCCACATTGGATCCATACCTGATGTTAGCATATGGTGTCCCCACACAATGAAACCAACGACACCGATTCCAGCCATTGCGATGACCATTGACTTGTAGCCGAAAATAGAACGCCTCGCCGAAGTTGCTAACACTTCAGAAACAATTCCGAAAGCGGGTACTATGACAACGTAAACTTCGGGGTGTCCGAAGAACCAGAACAGGTGCTGGAATAGTAGCGGGTCTCCACCACTGGTGAAGAATACAGTTCCAATTGTATGGTCGAACAATAAGAAGAAAACTCCGATAATGAATGCTGGAAGTGACATATATAGCATGAAAACAGATACGAATACCGACCATGTAAACAATGGCATCTTCATCCAATCAACACCCTTTGCTCGCATAGTGAATACGGTTGTGATAAAGTTAACACCACTGAGGGTTGAAGAAGCACCGAGCATAGCCATACCGGAGATGAAAGCAGTAGTTCCAATACTTGACCCATACTGTGACATTGATTCTCCTAGAGCTCCAGCAGTCAAAGAGGAATATGGTGGGTACATTACCCATGTGATGTCGGCAGCATCACCAGACCAAATACCAGTGTAAATTAGTGGTGTAGAGAATACGAGCATCCACAATCCCATTGCATTGATTCTTGGGAATGCCAAATCCTTAGCTCCAATTTGTAGGGGCAAGACATAATTCATGAATCCAGCAATCATAGGCATAGCTGCTAAGAAAATCATCGTTGTACCATGTAAAGTAAAGAATGAATTGTATTCTGATTCAGTCAAGAAATTGTTTTCTGGCAAAGCCAATTGAATGCGGAATAGAAGTGCCAGCACTCCTCCAACAAGGAAGAATGTGAAACCAAACAAGAAGTATAGGATTCCAACTTCTTTGTGATCCGTTGTCGTTAGCCATGGTTTGATGTAAGCAAAGAATCGATTAACGCTGAAAGTTTCAGGAGAACGATTGTAAAAGACCCACATCAATCCAGCGAGGACTAAACCTAATGAAAGTCCAATAGAAGTGATTAGGATTACTAAAGAACGTGCTGCAGGTGCTAATGCGCCAGCATCAATACCCATACTGGTCATAGTGAATTCATTCCATTCATCGCCACCAGAGCCGTCTCCGCCATTAACTGCGTTTCCATAAATTATGAAATCAACTACAGCTTCTGAATCAGCAGGAGCCATCCATACAAATTCCCATTGGCGAACAGTGTTTGCCTCGTCTGTATGAGTTAGTGCTCCATCCATTTCTTGTGATAAAGTCGCATCTATTGAAGAAACAGTTCCTCCATTGGAGATTATTCTAAAGCCGCCCATTCTACCGTTATCATCTGTAGCCCTTGCCAAATCATCATTGACAACGGTTACAGTAAATGAATAAGTTTCACTTGCATTGAATATACTTGGGAGTCCATCAACCAACACTTGTGTGCTTGAAGATGGGCCACCGTGACAAGAACATCCGCCATCGGCTTGACTTCCAATTCCGCCTGGCATTGCGGTATAGGATGGTATTGCAACCAATGAAACCATTATCAGTCCAAGTAGTACTATTGCTCTTGTTCGCATCAATTCTCACCTCCACTTGAACCTTCAGAGTCTGAAATCAGTTGTATTCCTACATCTTCGTCACATGTTTCACCATCTTTAGCAACAATGTCAATGTAGCCTACCATTTTGGAGTGACTTAAACCACAGAATTCAGCGCATCTAATATCAAATGTCCCAACTCTGTCAGGTTCGAAAGTCATCACAGTTCCACCTTCTAGACCAGGTACAAGATCTTCTTTTGCACCCCATTCTGGGAGCCAGAAAGCATGTTGAACTCCAGCATATACAGTATTTGATTCGTCATGAGGTCTTGAGAATAAAGTTAGAACAATATCTTCATCACATGGAACAACCAAATGTTCACTAGCAGCGGTTGAAAGTTGATGGCCGACAGGTAAATGTTCCCATGTGTGAAGCAGATTTCCATCAGCATCGGTTACTTTGACACTCTGATAAACAAAATAATTACTTGCAAGGGCGATGCTAGTAGAATTTGATTCTAGATCAATTGCATAATCGGTTGCTTCTCCATCTTGAACGACAGTGGCATTAACTGCTGAAGATCCTAAAGTATTGATGGTAAGAGTTGTTGAACCGTCTTGCCATTCAACGTTAACATAGGTGGCCCTTGGGTCATCTTCCCAAGTCAATTCCTCAACATAATTGAATTCCCAAAACCATTGTTTTCCAACAATATCAATATCAAATGAGTCTTCATCAGCAGGGATATTCCAAACGGTATTGCTAGAAGATGTTGCAAGTACAGTCAGCCAAACAATAAGTATTGTTGGAACAACATAAAATGCGATTTCTAGGCGAGTATTATGTCTGTCGACCGGAAACGCTCCAACTTCAATATGGTCGGGATTAAATTTCTCCGAACCGGGTTTAGCACGGTAGCGTAAAATAGAGTAAAATAATACACCAAAGGTGATTATTCCTACGATGTCTGACCAAAACATGAACTTATCATATAGCACGGAGAAAACAGTGTCTTCAGCAATCATTGTACCACCTTGTTCCAACCCCCGCGGAGGTCTAACTTAAGCATTTGTTGAGGTCAACATAAAACTATATTAATTTCCATTGCCAATTAATTGCCCATAACACCATTTTATCTATATTTTTCAAACGAATTTAGTAAAATCGTATAGTGTGAATAAAACCTAGCCGAATTTGATAATAATCGAGCAAATAATCTCCCTAACAAGGGTTCTTTGACTAGTATATCTGCGCAATGTGTGATGGAGTTATCCGGATGTGTTCAAACCACCCTCGACGGGCGAGTTTTACTGGATATTGAAGTTCAACCAGGGTCCAGTCGGCAAGGTATTTTAGGAATAAATAAATGGCGTTCCAAACTAACAGTCGCGGTCAAAGCAGAAGCCCAAAAAGGTAAGGCAAATGAAGCACTTTTGCACGTTTTGGCCAAATCACTATCATTGACAAAAGCAGATTTAGAAATAGTCTCTGGACAAATATCTCGCTCCAAGAGAGTCAGTGTCAAATCCATTACTACAAGCGATTTATTGGTACGATTGAATGATGCCTTAACACAACAAGGTGAATAGTATGGCTGATGTTCAATTACGATTCAATTTAGCAGCACAAGCTCTGACAAGGTTATTGGAAGAAAATTCACTCGGAATACCAATAATAGTTGAAGGTAAAAAAGACACAAAGGCGTTGAGAGAACTTGGCTTTACTGGCACTATTGAACAATTGAACAGAGGATGGGATTTAGACCGTTTTTGTACCCATTTATTAGAGACTTATGGCACGAGAAATAGTGAAGGTGGTGCAGTACTTGAATTATTGATGGATTGGGATCGAACCGGTACAACATTACAAAAAAAATTGTTTATAAAATTACAATCTTTAGATGTAAAAGTTAGTCAAGAAGCTAGAAAGGTTCTCTCGCGAGCACTCAAGCCTGAAACTAGATACGTTGAATCGTTAAATTCAATCGGACTTGAAGAATTTATTCAGTAGCGGGCTTTGGTAAGCCATCTTCCTTGACAGTGTTTAGAACCACGTGAGTGAAAGATCTTGCTACTCCATCTAGTGTAAAAACCGTCTTGGTAAGGTCATCTAAATCAGCACGATTCTTTACTCTCGCCAAGACCATGGAATCCCAATCGCCTGTTACATCGTATACTGCAAAGACTCTCGGGTCTGAAGATATTACTTTCTGAACAGAAATCATCTTTCCCTTTTCTATTCTTAAACCGGCCATTATAGTCATACTCCAGCCAACCACTTCTGGGTCTAGGACAACTGAATATCCCTTTATTACTCCATTCTTTTCAAGTCTCTTCAACCGGTTTGTGATAGTACCTTGTGCAACTCCGACCGTCCTTGCTAATTCCCTTTGAGAGGCTCGAGCATCTTGTAATAATTCAGCAATAATTGCTCTGTCGGTATCATCAAGTTCCATTTGGCTCACAACCCCTCGCTCATTTCTCATTGTCTTCAACACTTTGCAATTGATTTTCTTGTTCCCGTTGTGGTGGTGAAAGTCGTAAATGTTGCGTCCAACCACCCAATTCCTCAATCAGCATCGTCAAAGAAAAACTCAAATCTTCTGGATGTCCTTGCTTAAATGAGATATTGAGGTCATATTTACTATTTTCTTTAATTTCTAACTGCTTAAATCCCCCACGACTTTTCCATGGTTGTTGAATCTCAAGTTTAGTAACCGAGACCTTTTGATTTCCTGCTTCTATTGAAACCATTATTGCAGGGTTAGAAGTTTTCTTCCAACCAACATTTATTTTGGGCATCCCTTTTTCTCTAATGGAGGCATTTGAATATACGATAAATGCGACTGCTGTAGTAAAAATAATCAGCATAATCGGCATTAAGAACTTAGACGATTGTGGATTTGACCATTGGTTCGGAAGTGGAGAGTTATACAATGCAAGAAGGCCAGTTGATTCATCATCGCCTTCCACGCTGCCAATGAATGCCAAAGTCAAATGCCATCCCAATGGATTTTCTTCTAAATCAATACCTGCAGCGATCAAATGTTCCTTTGGCATTATCCAGGTCGTATTGGTGATATTATTTGCTTCAACAGAAAAACCGACTTCCGGCTTCATATCTCTTATCAAATTCTTAATCTGTCTTCCATGGATGTCCTCTGCATTATCTTCGCTGATGAAAATGTATAGCATTGTATCATCACTCAAATTGACCATTGGTTCGAATTCGGCTTCAATCTTGATTTCATATTCACCTTGTTTATTTGTTGTTAAAATTATATCTCCAGACAATTCAATAACAACTTCTTGAACAGAAAAATCACTTGCTCGCTGTATTGCTTCATCAATATCTTGAAATTGCTCAATATTAGAATTCAATACATATTGAGCCTGTTGTTGAGATTGTTGTTGCATTCCAAGTTGCCCAGCTCTTGCCTTTGCATCATCATCGGGCCAATCAGAGCCGGTCTCATCAGACCATTTCCACCAACTTAGGGGGAGGACATCATCTCTGACCTGATATTTCCTCCATAGATCTTGTTGTTGATCATCGTCTGCATTAGGAGTGTCTTCAATAAATTGTTCTACTAATACGATATTCTTGGAAAGAGGAGAAGGGATTGCAGCAGAGGCAAAAATAACTTCTTCAGGTTCGCTTTGAGCCGAAACAGATAATGTCAACACCGGGGCTAATAGGAACATCGAACAAACCAATACAATTAGCAATGAATGATAATATTCCTTAGTATTGGATATCATCATAGTTAGTCCTCATTCTTCCTCTTCCTCAAAAATGAAAGGTAAACCTAATTTCATTCGTAAAATATCTTTGCCAGTGTCGTCTATCATCATGGTAATTCTTGCACCAGACCATGCTGAAACAACATGTTCAACTTCATTGATTACACACCCAAATAGTAGAGGTCCTGGTTCAGGGGCTTCAATTTCTAATTCTTCAACGAATTCTTCAATCAATGGCGCCCACCCTTGTAATAATCGTTTGAGAGTCTGCTGAGAAATGTTGAGTAGTACGTCACCCATATGTTGTTGGATAGCAGGAATTGATTCTTGCCTAGTGCGCCATGTACCCTTTTTCTCAGTGAAAACAGGAAGGCCAACATGAATGATTTTCATTGGGTGAAAAGTTCCTTCCGGCCAAATATTTCCTTTCTTATTCGGGCATTTCTGCATGAAGAGTCTCTCATATGCCATAACCGGAGCAATGTTTGTTCTTTTTCCGCGATGCCACCACGACCATCCAGGGTCATTTATTTTGTATCTTGATACCGCCTCATTAATTATTTCATCAGCAGCAGGGAAAACAGAATTCCGGTCCGGTCTCGGATGGTCCAACATTTTCGGTTGCCAAGTTGATTCGGAAGGTAAAGCGCGTTTGTGAATGAATGTGCGGGCAATACCTTCAGGGGTTGCATCTTTTTTATGGACAAACATTGCAACAAAGAATCCACTAGTATTGTTGTCTTGATGGCGTAATCTACGGCATAATGGTAATAGTGATTCAATTTCAAGTTCTCGATCAACATCGAAGTCTTCTTCTAAGTCAATATTTTTTGATAATTCAATTCGTTTCTGAGGAGACAAATGTGCTGGTTTTAGCAAGGGTAAATCTGGTAATTCTCCCTCAAAACTAACCTCTTTGCCTTGTTCATCTAAAATCTCCCAATCACTAATTCCTTTTTGTAAAGTTAGTCCTGGTACTAAACTTTCATCGATTGGAACTAATTGCAAATATGGTAATTGGCGTAATAATTCAGCAACAACAGCTTCGTTTTCTACAGGGTCAATACTACAAGTTGACAACATCAATTTACCACCGGGTGCTAACAAACTTGCACCTCTTGCTACAATATCGACTTGCAATTTGAACAAAGCGCGACCATTCTTAGGAGTCCATCTCCACCATAGGTTTCGGTTTTTACGTGTGGTTGCATTACCCGTGCAAGGAATATCAGCAACTATCGCATCAAAACCAGGAGGTGGAATTCTTCCTAGATGACGACCATCGTGTTGCGAGATCAACATATTACTCAGTGCCAAGCGCCCTCGATTACTAACTAGCATATTTAGGCGACCTGATACAGGTTCATTTGCAACAACGACACCACTTGGTGCAATTGTTTCCGCTATTTGAGTGGCCTTTGAACCAGGTGCTGCACACATATCCAATACCAATTGGTCTGGTTGTGGTTGCAGCAATACCACGGGAAGCATACTAGCTGCTTCCTGTCTTGTAATCCGCCCCGAATCATGCAATATAGTCATCTTGTGTTTTGAATTTTGATTGCCAGCCTTACCCCTTTCAAATGGCATTTGGAAAGCATTATCAGAACCAAGCCACGATAATTGAGAAGCACCCATATCTTGTATTTGTTGTATTGTCCAAGCCCTATCGTTTCTGTTTGATGTAATTCGCAGTGTCTCGGGAAGAGCAGTAGTTGCAACCTCTATCCATTGTTCCATTTGATAGCCAAGACTTTCAGCAAGACCTGCTAATGGAGATGATTTTGCTGCATCGAGGAGTTCCTCATCGTGCCAACGGTCAGTCCCCATTAGCAGCGCCATCACTTCTCCAGCCTCATAGTTTCCGCCATGCTCAAGGGCCGAATGCCTGTGCCACATACTATGTTGGGAGATGATGTGCCTTGGCTAGTACCTCTATTTGCCATATCTCTCATCACTTGGCAGATGACTCCGATAATTGAAAAAATGGCTATTGAAAAAGGGAAATGGTTGAAATCATTGCATAATTTATTGCCGGTTATTTTCCTTACATTGATAATTTTAGATCGCTTAATCGCAGTACTAACAAACGACCTTGGTCATTCAGACATTGCCAAATATAACGCAGGCGTAAATGCAATGAACGGTGGTGCATGGATGACATTTTTGAGGGGTGATGGCCTCTCAGAATTATCCTTGATGGTATTGTTAATTTTTTCATTATCTATTGAGAAGTTACCAAGTATTTCACAAAGCCCACAATTCATTAGAACCTTGACCAGGTATAGAGTGATGAGTTTTGTTTCATTGGTTGCTTTATTTTCATTTACAGTCTTCTTTCCCGACAGTTCATATCTAAATGCACAATCGATAACTAACCAATCTACGTGGCCTACAGATAGCATAGATCCCCTTTGGTATGCATTATTGACAATAGCAATTCTCATTATTGCAGCTGAATTATTTGCTACGAGCACAATAGCAGCAGTTGACTCGGGGCTGACTAATTTGGCTAAAAAAGCGAAATACAAACTGGTTGTTATTTTTCCAATTGCAGTGATTCTTTTCATGAAAATAGATGCGATCAAGAATATGGAGGCTAACTTTTGGTTAGATCTTGAACATTATAATCATCTTATTTTCATTTCAATATTTTTACACATGGCAATTAGTTTTGCAACAATAATAGAACCTGCTAAACAATTGGATTCTAAATTAGGCGCCGGCGATGGTAGGACTAAATCTTTGATGATTACTTCACTATTAGCATTCATGTTTTTGATAATAATGTCGTTAATGTTTTCCCAATCTCTAGATATTTTTCCAGGTAATGGTGAATCTTTAATGGCGATTTGGCTGGTATTTGCGGTAATCGCCACCTGTGTTGCATCGATGTTTTTACCGACTATGGGATTTGATGCAACCCCAAGACCTGAACTTTGGTGGGTAAGATTAACACTGAGTTTGTCGCCACTATTTGTTGCTGCATTTTCTCCATATGTACTAATTTTGTTACCAGCTATTTGGTTTTCCTTGGCAGTGACATTAGTTGTTCCGTGGCTTGTAGAGGAAGATGTAAAGAGTTCAAATTCAAAACAATTGTATGTTTCTATCGCCTTTGTAATAATTGTCGCCTTGACTATTGTGCCAAGGATTCTTCAGCAACCAGGAAATCACTTTTTTGTAATATGGTTATGCATGCCGATAATTCCTCTTTTGTTGAGTTCTATTTTATTGCATCAAATGCGTAAACAACAACCACTTAGTGCATAATCACGTGCTTGAATTAGTTAATGAGGGTGCTGTAATCACCATTCGCGGCTGCTATGTCGTCGCGCTTCTTATTAGTGTAACAGATTGGCTCAGAGATTGGAGTTAACCAACTCCAAGGGATGGGACCCTAAGATGACAAGAGCATTTAGAGAAGGCATAGATAGAAGTCGGCGTATACAACAGCCAGCAAGGCGAAGAACTTGGAAACCGTTTAGAGACTTACAAGGTCTTTCGGCTAGGACCACAACAATTGGTAAGGCAATGGGTCCGCTTTCAGATGTTCCAGCAATGGTGACCATTGAAAACGAACAGTGGGTATTCCAAAGAATCGAACAAGGAGTTCTTTACAACCTTACTCACCGATTGATAATTCACGAAGAAGGAGAGGCGAAAACGATTGGCGCAACTTCGGGTATGAAAACTGCAATGCAAGTCGCTCAAGCAATGGCTTCTAAAGAAGGAAAGATCGTTCTAATCAAACCCTTGTAAAATTATCAATTGCTAAAAGCAATGATTTTTTTCAAACGAAGATATTCCAAATTGCTTGTGCAACGCCTTGATTTACAAGGTAGAAGAATACAGAGATTGAGATACAAGCAAAGTATACTTGGCCCTTGGTAATTTTCCAAGCATGTTCTGATTCTTCATCGAAATAACGAATTAAACCAGCAGCCTGTTGGATACCACTACCATCGGACTTCTTCTTCTTTGCAGCCATTGTAATCAATGTGGGCGAGTGGCCACCCCCTTATCAACACGACCCGCAAGTTAATTGAATGAAAAAGTAATTATTCTTCTTCAGATAGTTGTGATAAATCACTAATAATGGCGTCTTCAGCAGTTAATTCAACATCTTCGTTAGTATTTTTGGATAAGTCTACAATGTCCACATTTTCATCAATAACCGCATCTCCGAATTGCAAAATTTGCCCATCCACCGGGTGTCCATCTTGCATCTCATCACTTGTTTCAAGTTGTGTTGCTGGGTCTGCACTGATCAAAGAGGCCTCAACTCTAGCCAGCGCACGGCCGACCGCAGGGGAGTTGTCATCTGCATGGGCGGCTCTAGATACATCCAAATCATGCAACGCGCTTTGAAGTGAAGCATTGGCATTTTGTTGATTCCAATTTTTGACATCCTTATTCAACGCCATTCGCTTTTCAACCATACTTGCACGTTCAGCCATAATCGAAATTTTCTCCTCTATATCAGAAGACGCAACTTGTATTAAATGTCGCCAAGATTTTTCATTTTCCTCAAGTGAAATAGATTCTTTTTTCATCACTCTTCTAGCACTGCCCCGATGTGAAAACTCCCAAGGATTATGTGATAAAGTAGCTACTAGATCAAAGAAAACCTTTGCACGCTCTTGTAGAGGTCCAGTAATTTCAATCCTGTTTAGATATCCAGAATTGAATAGCCCGAAGCCCCAATATGAAATAGATTCAACTGAAATAGATAAGGAACTACTTTTGCATGTAAAGCGCCAAATTTGTTCGTTAAAAGAGGGTGGTTGAATAAAAAATGGAGTGTCTGGCTGAGATAATTGTGAAAGTAGGCGAATCGCAACATCTCCAAGATATACAGGCTTGCCCATGTGGAAATGTTTACTCCGTAATAGATTACTTTCAGGTTCTATTTTGTGGTCGGAGGTGGCCTTTTTAACCTGGGAGAAGAGTACACTCGAATCAGCACCAAGAGCCTCTCTCATATGTTCCATGTGTTGGCTTATAGGCAATCAATTCAACGGTTGTGAATTTGAATTGAATCAAAGTATTGAAGTGTGAGCGCTGTTTTCCATTAACATAGGTGAGGCTATGGCTGCTAAAGGAACTGATTCAAAATCTGGTAAATTATCTGCACTTCCTAATGTAAGTGCTGCATCCGCAAAAAAATTAGTAGCTGCAAAGATTGATAGCGTTGCCAAATTAGCTAAATCTTCTACTAAATCTTTGCAAAAAGCTGGTTTGAGTGAAGCAGTTGCGGGTAAAGCCATCGCTGCTGCAAAAGCCGCAAATAAGGTGAAATCAGTAGCAAAGAAAACCACTACTAAGGCTAAGGCGGCTGCTAAGAAAGCCCCTGCTAAGGCTAAGAAAGCCGCAACAGCAGCAAAATCGTCAGCAAAGAAAACCACTACTAAGGCTAAGGCGGCTGCTAAGAAAGCCCCTGCTAAGGCTAAGAAAGCCGCAACAGCAGCAAAATCTTCAGCAAAGAAAACCACTACTAAGGCTAAGAAAGCAGCTAAAGCAACACCTAAGAAAATCAGTAAGGTTGCCAAAGCCACTGCTAGCAAAGTGAAGAAAGTCGCTGAAGGAACTGGAAGAAAAGGTGGAGTTATCAAAGTTCCAAAGAGCGTGAACCAGTTCGATTGGATGAAGCGTTTGAAGAAACGTTGATTTCACTTCCAATCAATAGCAATAAACAAAAGCCGTTTAGCTTAGTTGTCTATCATGCCGAGGCGTAAGTACGGAAAACTTCGCAAGGCGGTAGAATTGCCAGCAAAAGAAAACTGCTCACGTTGCCGATCTGGAAAGTATTGCCCAGTAGTAGGACACGCCGGCCAAGAAATACGACCGCATAGAGAATGGCTTGGTCCTAAATCAATTTCTAAGCGCAAACAAAAGCGTAATTGAATCAAATTCCCAGTGAACTGGTAGAAGGCGTTGTTTCAATTAATTCCTCAACATCATGTTGCTGTTGTGCAGCTTCAGCTTCAATTGTTTTACGAGTTGCTTGAGCGCGATGGTATACTTCGCGCAGTGTTTGGTCTGAAATCTCCAAGTAATTCCTAGTAGTTGCTATGCTGGAATGGCCCAGTAATCGTTGAATAGAAACCAAATCAGCCCCTCTTTCAAGTAAACCGGTAGCAAAGTTATGCCTCAATACATGGGGTGTTAGTTTTCCCTTAGGGATAGATGCTTCAACAGCCAAGTTATCCATCAGTCTTTGAACACCACGAGGTTGTAATCTTCTGCAACGGGTATTGAGTAAGAATGCTAATTCATCTTTAGCGGCTCTTTCATTTCTTACTGGTAACCATGCTTTGATTCGTTCCAATGTTCTATCTGTGAATAATACTAATCGGTCTTTATCGCCCTTTCCTTCTCTCACTCTAGCAGAGCCATCGGCAAAATCGATATCACCAATATCCAGATTACATATCTCACTCACTCTCATGCCTGTGTCTAATAGCATAACAACAACAATTGAAGCAACAGCATTTTCACTCAACCTTGAGGCTTCCAATACCATTGATAATTCGCTACGAGATAATACTCTAGGCAACCTCTTACCAGTCTTTACTCTCCCAATATGGTCTGGCCAAATTTGACCGAGCCACTTCAATAAATGCTTTGCAGCGGCGAGTTTGGCATTGAAAGTTGTAGGCCTCAAATCAGCTTGAGAATGAGACCACCGGTCTATTCTGCCATTCAATGGTTCCATTCGTGAAGCCAATTCAAGAATTGTCATAAAATCATAATCATGTTGTGATAATACCTGTTCTCCAGGCAATGTAGTTTCGATTAAACTTCTAAGATGACACATATAATTGCGTCGAGTATTTTCGGACTTATTTTCGGTACGCAATTGCTGTTGATAACAACTGATCCAATCTAGGTCTTGTAAGTGAATTAATCGGGTTGGAAGGCTAAGAGATTCAGCATCCAGCCTTAGTTGGCTTGGTCGTATTGCTTTGCGTGACCGCATCTCTCTTCCTCCTCGTTTTTTTGGCGAAATTCGCCTACCGCCGAAGCGGCCGTACATCCCATTTGCTCCTAAGAGCATGAAAGAGGACAGTGGCCTATCATAAGAAGCCACCGCGCGCTAACAGCAAATATGACTATACAGTTTGACGGATAATATTGGCAACGCTGTATTAACTAATCGCAAATTAATCGCAAATAATGCTTATTACTTGTTATTGTTTTCAATTCAACTTAGGATTCTTGCTCAACTTCAGTATCAAGATTGTTCGGAATTTCTCCTATTGCTTGCCTAAGGGAAGAGCGAAGTTCTGTAAGTTCTCCATAGCAAATTAGAACATCGGCGTATCTTAATTGTAATTCCGAGTCCGGATTCCACAACAATGAATTATCTCTTGACAATGCGAAAACAGGAACTTCCACACTACTTTTGAAAAGATCACACAATCTTTCTCCAACGAGATTCGGATGATTTCTAATTTGCAAAGACATCATTCCTTGGCCAGGGACAGTTCGCATCAATTGGTCTAAATCAACTTTAGAGAATGAAGCTTCAGAAGTAACGAAGTCAATAATGTCGCCAGCGACATTCACTCCACTAGCCTTTTCAATTCCTTCTAGGCCAGGTGATGAATTTACTTCTAGAACCAATGGGCCTTGGTCGGATTCAAGCAGATCCACTCCAGCGATATGTAACCCTAATACGCGGGCTGCACGACAAGCAACCTCTGCAATGTCGTCAGGTAGGTCAACCTTTTCGACAGTACCATTGAGGTGGTAATTGCTTCTAAATTCTCTACCTCTTGCTCTTCTACGCATACTAGCAACTACCTTGTCACCAACGACTAGAGCCCGAATATCTTTGCCATGTGATTCTGCAATATATTCTTGAATTAAAATTGAACGTCCTGTCATTAACAATCCCTGAACTAGATTCTTTGCTTCGTGCAGAGTATGTCGCAAGAAAACTCCTTGCCCCTGTGTTCCAGAAGTAACCTTGATGACGACTGGTAGGCCTCCGACTGAATCAATAGCGGCTTCAATATCTAATGTGTCTCGAACATAGGTCGTTCTTGGAACTGGAATATTATTTCTTGCAAGAATTTGGCTGGCGTGTAATTTGTCACGACTTTGCAATATCCCTTGGCCAGTATTTGCAGTCCATACATCCAATTGCTCCAAATGTCGTAAAACTGCAACACCATGTTTTGTGATGGAATGTCCAATTCGAGGAATTATTGCATCAAATGCGAATGATTCACCCTTGTATGTGACATTGGTATCACCATTTGCAACGAAAAGGGAGAATTTCATTGGATCTACAACTTCGACCTCAATCCCTCGTTTTTTACACTCTTCAACCAATCTTCTGGTACTATACAAACGGGGTCCACGTGATAGCACAGCAACACGAATTCCCATGTTACACGCAAATAGGCCTCATTATTGAGGTCATCGCCTTTCACGGTGTTGACTTTCCGTTTCTTTCAAGTGCTTGGATAATGTGGCAACGGATATGACCGACGATGAGCAGGTAGAACTTGCCAACGATATTACTGTCGATGAAGACATGGATGAGAAACTAGAAGACATGTCATTAGCTGGACGTAAGGCGGCATTAAAACAGGCTCGCTGGAATGTTTTCATGTATCTGGGGATCGCAGCAATTTTGTTTGGTTTTGCATTATTTCCAATGCCATTTGCAGCGAATTATGATGATTTTACCAATTCAGCGGAGAAAGATGTTGGATACATTTGGGGATTGCCAATTCCAGGTGATGATTTTACAGATGTACCAGTTACGATATCAGTCGATGTAATCAATCCTCCAGCACAGTCTGGAGTTTTACTTGGTGCCTATCTAATACAAGCGGATGATTGTCAAAGTAATCTTGGAGAATTTACTCCGTTGGCAAGGAATGGAAGCGGCCATACCCACCATTATCAGGTGACAAAAGATACTCCAAGTGCTGGTGTAACATACGATTTTGAATTTGATGTTGACCCTGCTGCTTATTGCATGATAGTTCAATATGTAGATTCTAATGGAGATAATTTAGGTGATGTGAATTCCGATATGAAGGTTAACGGAAAGATGTGGCCAAACCAAATATTCGCAGGAGTGCTTGGGTTATGTTGTTTATTCATCTCAATCTTTGCCTTTACCGGTGCTCAGAAGCATGGTGAAACAGTGCGCTCTATGTTAGAAGGCACCAATGAAACGACCGAATCCAAAGTATTATCTGAAATTTCCAAGGACAAAATCGCAGCAGGACCTGCCGGTGCACCACCTTCAGGACCAACAGGCGGCCCTACAAGTGGGCCAACATCTGGCCCGCCAGCCGCTCCACCAGCAGAAGTGGAACAAAGTGAACCAGTTGCCGAAGAAGTAACTGAAGAAGTTGGTGAAAGGTTCGAAGAAACAGATAATGGTTATTATTTCAAAATATATGCTGATGGCACCTATGCCCAATCGGTTTATGTTAAATCGGAAGATGGTTCATTCAGTGCTTACGAAGAATGAGAAGACCTTCATTACCGATTTCAATTAGTAACCTTGCCTTTTTGATAACCCTTCGTGAATGGCCATTTAATTGACCCAACAAGGGCAGGTCTTGAAAGGGATTAATGCGCGCCATTGGTTTGGAGTTCACTATGACGGTAGAAGAGACATCCTCTTTGACGGTTGCCAAATTGAAGGCCTTATGCATTTTGAACGATTTATCAACTACAGGTAAAAAAAGTGTTTTAGTTGAAAGATTACTAGAGTTTGGGCTTGATAGAAGCGCAATTGGGCTGTCTGAAAAGAAGGTCTCTAAAGCAAAACCTTCCAAGGAAAAAAAGCCCGCAGTAGTCGAAGAAGAATTTGTAATGTCATTGGAAGATGAATCTACATTAACTCCTGAAGAAGATGAAGTAATTTTACAAGATATAGAACTTGCAGATGAGGATTTCATTGATGCTGAGATTCTTGATGCAGATCTCATCGATGAAATAGATGAGGATAAACCAGCCCCAATTCCTCGTAAATCAAAGGAGAATTACAAACCAGCAACTCTTTTCGATATTATCAAACGCCCACAAGTTGCTGCTGTATTACTAACCGCAATGATGCTTGCAGCTGGAGGTTGGTGGTTCATCAATAACCAACTTGACCCATTTACAGGAGATCCTCTAAAATATGGTGACGAGATGAAATATTCAATTTCAGAAGGTGAATTTATTGCCACTGAAGGGTTCTTAGATTTAGTATTAGACAATATAGAGACTGAAGATGATATCTGTAAAATTAGACTTGAATATTCTGGAATGGGTCAAACTTCAATTGTTGACGGTGGCGCGGATGAACTATCTTCGCAAAGTTCGTTGGATAGATTAGGCGCCGTCTCAGTACGTGGTGGCCAAGGTGCTGATTGGCTTGCTGTTGAAGCAACCAATTCTTTTGACTTTGATAGATTTACAGTACAACGCCATCTTCGCTCACTTCTACCTTCAGCCCCTTGTTCCGAAACATTTGCCAGCGTTAGTGGTTCTTCAGAACTAACCTCGACAAGTTGGACTGAATTAAGAGAACAATCATCTATTGCTAATCAAGTTCAATGGAGCGTAACTCTAGATGATGCTTACCAAGGCAATGCAATGTCTTATGGGGTTGGCTCATTGTTCGGTGGGCTAGAAACAATAGCGCCTGGATTTGCCTTGCTTTTACAACCGGTTGAAGTCAAAGAATTATTTGCCAATGATTTGATTGATAATGATGCGACAGGATCTAACCTTGGATGGGATTGGAGAGTTATCGGAATTGAAGAAATTGGTAATGATCCCATGTGGAAAATCACCGCAACTCATCATGATTTGGAAGCATATTGTCTTGGCTCTGCTTCGATGACCCTTTGGGTTGGAGAAGACAGCCCATGGGTTGCTAAACAAACAGTAGATGTAGTAATTTCAGGAAGCGATTCCAATCGAGCAGGTTGTTCTACAACTTCAAAATTACTAGGAGATTATGTCTTGCCTGATGGTGAATTAGAAATCCACCATTCCTTCGATCGCATCACTCTTGAGAGAGGTGTTAAACTACTTGATTTGGGTAAGAATTATGATAATCGTCCTCAAGCAAATGAATTCCAACCAAGTAGTGATGATTTAATTGATTGGGGTAATTCAGATAATCACCTACCAGATGAATCCGATAAAAGAGGCTATAATTTAGAACAATCAATTCAATGTTTGGATTATTTTTCAGGTGAGATAACCGGAGCAACAGCTGCATTGAACGATGGCGGTTATATCTGGCGAGCAATCGATGAAAGGGCAAATGGCGTAACTACTTGGAATATGTCGTGGGTGGCGACTGACAATACTGCAGGTTGGGTTAAATTTTCAATAAGCGGTCAAGCCAGTCAAGAGAATTGTAATTATCTTGACAAAGGAGCATATGATGAAGAAATATCATATAATCGTAATTCCATTCCGAGCGTCTTGAATCTCAGTATGATGGAGGAACGCTTAATCGATAATTCTCGTTACCCTCAATTAACTGGAAATGACAAATTTTTCACTACTGGTGGAGATTATCATCCAGAGACAAGGATGGGATATTTGGTAATGGTTCCAGATAGCGGGCTCAATTCAATCCTCAATAATTTTGTTGATAGTTCAAGCGGTGCAACTACGGTTGACATGTCGCGCGAATGGGATTCTGGACAATGGTCTAATTATCTTTCTTTAGTTGCAGATGCAAGCGATGGAAGATTGATTGGTTGGAACCTTATTCAAGGACCGTTGTGAGGTGATTAATGTGGAAGATAAAATCGGTCGCGGTTTAGACCACCTTATAGAACAAAACTCTACCGAATTAGAGTTCCTTTCCGCCTATGGCACAGGGGCGATCGAATCGGATGTAGATGTGAACTCTTTGTTGGATGCACTTGTTCGCTTTTTGAAAGCTGGGCAGGTTAAAACAAAGCAATCCGATAACAAAGTAACATTTTCATTTGGAACAGCGACTATGACTGATAAAGGGCTACATTTAGAATGTAATGGGGAAAATTTACCATTGGTCAATAGTGATTTGACGCAAGTTGGTTTTGTTGATGGCAATTTATCCAAAGACAAGTCAAGTGTTTCAGTGGTAATGCAAAATTGGAATTACGAACAGCGACGCTTCGTTGAACGTTTAGTAGAATATCTCAATTAATTGCGACGGTAATACGCGATTGCCATTACAATAGACCCTAGCATTATCGGTAATGTAAATCCGGGAAGTATGCCACCCTCATCATCAATCTTACATCCATCATCAGTGGAATCTGCGCCACCCCAGACATCCTCGTTAAACCAGCAAGATGACCATGTTTTGAACCAATCTCCCTGAGGGAAATGTTCCTTATCTCCGTTTTCGTAATTAGCGGTAACTCTCCAGTTAACATATGTGTGGTCAGAAGGAGGGGTGATAGCAATCGCATAGTTCCTACTTGGTTCAATTTCATGTGGGACTGGTGGGTCACACACGCCATCGTTAGTACATATTTGCGTGGTGATGGAAAGAGTAGTTCCATTTGCATACGCATCGTCATCTATTTTTATTTCAAAGTTCCAATCTTTACCATCAATGCTAGGAGTTGTTCTTTCAACAATTGAGAACGGAACTTCTGATTCATCCGGGTTTTTATCAACGCCTCCAGTTAACGATGAACCGGCGACTAAAGGGAATATTAGAGTGGCAATCAACAACATTGAGATGAGATGACGGCCGTGCATATCACTTGCTTGTACCGATACTTCTTGATACTTACTCAACTATCCATGTCCCAAAGTTCATCTCCAACCCAATGAAGAGTTTTGACTCCCTTCCCCTTACTGGAGGCGATTAATTCAGAACTATCCATGGTTGTCCAACCGATGGCAAGAGGGCGTTGATGTTTCATGTCACGAATCCAAACCAAATCACCAACTTCGATACTCGGGTCAGCATCTTGAATTCCAGCCACCATACAATCCGCACCATTCATCAAGAATGGAATTGCACCATGATCAACATTAACCCATTTTGCAGAATCAGAATGTTCTAAAAATCCGCGCAGAGTCAAAAATGCGAAACGCTTCCCATCATCATTTTTCAATTCAACCGATTTGGCTATTTTGTCTACAAAGACCATTTGCCAAGGACCATATTCAGCCATTTCAAGGAAAGCGCCATCAACAGCCAAATCAATACCAAGGGCAGATTCTAATTCTTTTAACAAAGGTGCGATTTGTTTTCTACGGACTGGTCGTCGCTTTTTGATATGCCATTCCTTTGCCATCAAAGAGTGCTATAGGCTACTACTTTTGACCCTTAGCACTACCAACTTGTTCATTTGGCGTTTTGTCCTGGGCAGGTTTATGGCACTATGGTGTACTATCCGAACTTTTTCTAAACATGCTGAAGAACTTGGTAATCAGCAACCGATAGAACCGGTATTTTTTGTCAAACCGCAAAACTGCATCACTCGACAAGGCCCATTGCAAATTTCACAGCATCCGGGGGAAGTTCATCATGAAATTGAATGTATAATTCGTTTGGGAAATAATCTCCAACCGGAGGCAGTAGCAGTTGGTTTGGATTTGACTGATAGAGCTGCACAATCGATATGCCGAGAACAACAAATACCTTGGGCTAAAGGAAAGTGTTTCAAAGGCAGTGCAGTGATTGGTCCGTTTTCTGATTATACAGATGATATACATTCAATGGTCGATGAAGAAAAAGGATTGGCTCTGATCTTAACAGTAAATGGAGTGGTTGTTCAGCAAGCTCCTCTTTCGCAAATGAGTATTACTCCAAGTATGCAACTCGTTGCACTCCAGCAGTGGGCGCCGGTCTGTCCAGGTGATTACTTGTTCACAGGTACGCCTGCAGGAGTTGGACAATTACATGCTGGAGATAGATTAGTTGCAATATTACAGACGATAGATGGCCGTTCAGTATCGCGCTTTGAAGCGAATTGTATCTAAGGGTTGCTTTCATATATGGTTGGCCGGTCGGATGGAGTCGTAAGGATTGGATTATTATGGCACAATGGCATGGAATCTCTCGTCGCAAACCCTCAGGTGGTCGTCTAGTTCAGGCTCGCAGCAAGCGTTCTACTGAAATCTCGACCGAAAAACAATTCGCATTAGTTGGCGAACCAAAGCGCAAAATCTACCGAAAGACCGGTGGAAATATCATGGTTCGTGTCATGTCAGAAAACCGAGTTTCTCTAAATGATACCAAAACTGGAAAGACTACAATTGGAATCATCCATTCAGTAATTGAGAACCAATCTAATCCAAACTATGTTCGTAGAAACATTCTGGTCAAGGGAGCAATTATCGAAACCGACAAAGGTCGTGCACGTATTACTTCTCGTCCAGGTAAAGATGGCGTTATCAACGGCATCCTTCTTGAATGATTTGATAACCCTGTTATCCTCACCGGTATGATGGGGCATTACCCCAGTGAGGTGAGATGATGGAACACAACCCAGACAGACTCAGTATCTGGCCAGGTTATTTTAATGCCAAAATTTCACGCCGCAAAGGCCGTCGCGTCCCAAAAGACTCTTCGGTAATCAAACCAGATTTAGAAGGATTATTTCTTGCAGCAAGAAAAGTAGGGCTTCGTAAAATCAAGCGCGAAGAAGGAACTAGTCACCCGCGCCGCCCTCATGGTGGTGAAGGAAGATTATGGGTTTCCAGAGCAGGTTCCAAACAGAGCATTGGCGCAAATTCAAAAGAAGAAATTTTACAATTAATCGGTGGTGAATGGCGCCAGATGCAACGCGACTTGAAAGAAGCAAAGGCAGATCGAGAAGAAAGAGGTCCACAAGCAGGTGACCGCCGAGCACGTTCACAAAGAAAAGGAAGTAGCCGCCAGTCCAACAAAGAACCTTCTAAAAAGAAGAGCTTCAAGAAAAGAGGATTCAAGAACTGAATTCAATTTGTAGGAACTTCGTGCAACCAACCAAAGGTATCAGGTGAAGTTTCACTTTGTATTCCAGTTAATTGATCGTAAAGAGCCGTTGTAATCTCGCCAGGAATTCCATTACCATATACTGTTTTATTTTCACCCTTGGTTATTGAACCGATAGGAGAGATTACCGCAGCAGTTCCACAACAGAAAGCCTCATCAGCACTCATTGCAAATTCAGCAGTTACCTTTGTTTCAATTACTTCCATTCCATTTTTACGAGCCAATTTAATAATTGAATCACGAGTAATACCTGGTAATATTGTTCCAGTTAATTCAGGAGTGTATAATATCCCATCCTTTAGACAGAAGAAATTAGCAGCACCGACTTCCTCTATACAGGAATGTGTCTCAGCATCTAGATAGATTACTTCAGAGTAACCAGCAGCCTTCGCTTTCTTGCTTGGCATCATTCCAGGCGCATAATTTCCAATCGCCTTGACGCCGCCAGAGCCACCAGGTGCAGCACGATGATATTCTTCTGAAATCAGTAAATCAATCGCAGTAACTCCTCCTTTGAAATAAGGCCCTACTGGAGTTACATAAACCAAGAATGTGTATGATGGAGCGGGTGAAACTCCCAGAACAGGTCCTGAACCCATTAGCAATGGGCGCACATAAAGTGCGCCTTTACCCATCGGCGGAATCCACTTCAAATTAGCTGCAACTACCTGTTCAACAGCATCGATGAATACAGATTCTGGAACAGGCGGCATTTTCAAACGGTCAGCGCCTCGTTGCATTCTCCTAGCATTTTCTTCAGGCCTAAAAAATACAACTCTATCGTTTGCAGTTCGATATGCTTTCATCCCTTCAAACAAGCCTTGACCATAATTTAGAACACCAGCGGCTGGAGAAATTGACATATTTCCATATGGGCGTAAATCCCCAGGCATCCAAGCCTCATCTTGCTTAGTTTCTGTCAAATACATTGTATCTGTTGGCGTTAAGGAAAATGTTAGGCTATCCCAATCGATATCATTGCTCATAATTTCACCAAGCCCACATTTGTTCGGGAGCATAGACCCCTTTCAAGGGTTGTGGCCGTTTTGCCAATATGTTGGGCAGGAGAAAGTTTGGAGATATACCCGTAGGGGTGGGTTGAAGGACTGTGCGCCGTTTTGGTTGTTAGGGGAGTCTATGACCTGGCACGGCGACATCGGAATTATCAGTGGCCGTTATCATTCCACTGAGGTCGTAGAGGGCGGCCAAACAATTCCTCGTACAGTGGTAGAGTTATTTGGCCGCAGTAAAACTGGACAATCTATTTGTTTGCTAATAGAGGGCCTTTCGCCAACCTTTGAAGTGGCTAGTTTGGCGCCATTGGATGAAGAAGGAGACTTACCTGAATATCTTGTAAATAGACTTCGTAGTCTGGAGGCGCACGCAGATATTGTCAGTTGTAAAGGTCCAGTAATGAAATTAACAGACTTGGGTATGAGGCCAACTTGGCAAATAGAAGTCAAACAACCATACCTCGTCCCTCAGTTACGCAAAAAATTACAACAGCAAGGCTGGAGTATTTTTTCAGGAGATATTCCTTATTTGAATAGAATCTTTTTAGATTTAGATCTAGGGATGCATGTTTCTGTTGAAGGACAATTAATCGATCAAAGAAGTGCTGATGATGAAGATGGTAGCCGAATTAATGCGGTAATTGAAGCGGGTGGAGTTGGCCGTTATCCGGTTGATATTACAGTTAGTTGTAATCTATCCAATTTGGTAGCAGCAGAACCATTCCCTGTTCCCTTCAAGGTATTTTCATTTGATTTGGAGACCAGCATTGCTCACAATACTGTACTATGTGGTGCTGCTTGGATTGAAAATATGCAAGATGGTACGCGTCAACAATTCACATTTGTTGGAGAAGAATCTCATATTCTTGAACAGATGACTCTTGTAGTTAGGGCAAATGATCCAGATATTATTACCGGCTACAATATTGATAATTTTGATTTACCGCGGCTATTTGAGAGAACTGAAGTATTAGCTAAGAAAATAGAATGGAGAAAAAGAGCCCAATTATTAGGCTGGGGTAGAGTTCCCCAAATTGAATCGGAGTTGAAGCGAACTAGAACAGGGCTAATGCCGAAACGGCAATCCAATCGTGCTTGGAATCTAGCGGGGCGAGCAATAGTTGATTGTTGGTGGCAAGCAAGAATTGCACTCAAGCCACAAAGAGAAACTCTAAGTTTTGTCTCTAAACTATTATTTCCAGATGATGATGAACGTCATAAAATGGATATTGATGCATCAAATATGGATGTTGAATGGGCTAATCGGCCAGATGAAGTTCTTGAATATTGTATCAGAGATGCAGCTTTACCACTAGATATTCTAAACGCAATACAAGTCATTCGTCGTAAGGAAGCGGTTGCCAGTGTTGCTAAGGTTAATTTTGATACCGCTGCCAATGGTAGCACAAGTCAGTTAATCGATTCCTTGGTTATTCGTTTAGCCGATTCAAAGAATGTTGCAGTACCATTAACTGGTTCAGCAGATGCAAAAGAAGGTCAGATTACAGGTGGATACGTTCACGATGTTGAAGCGGGTTTACATCCATGGATAGCGGTGCTGGATTTCAAAAGTATGTATCCTTCAATTATGATCGGCCACAATATATGCTACACCACAAGAATTGACTCCAATCAAGACACTCAGCCTTCAGAAGGTGACTTGATTCATACTGCACCGACTGGTGCAAAATTCCTTCATCAAGAAAAACGTAAAGGATTAGTTCCGTTGTTATTAGAAGATTTGATGGCGCAAAGAGATGAACATAAAGCGGGTATGGCGGCCGCCAAAAACAATCAAGATGACAAGGCTTTACAATTTCATGACTCTATGCAATATGCGGTAAAGATTCTAATGAATTCTTTTTACGGTGTTTTCGCATCAGGATTTTATCGTTTTACTCATCGCGATTTAGGTTCATCAATTACTGCATGGGCGCGTCATAATATCAAAGTGATAATCGCCAGGTTAGAAGAAGAAGGACATTCAGTAGTCTATTCTGATACCGATTCAATATTTGTCCGTTCACCGGTTGACGAAAACGCAATTTCAGTTTTGAAAGAAGATTCAACTGAAGCAGAGATTGAAAATTGGAACAATGCAAAACAAGCAATGATCACCTTTGGGTTAGATATAGCGCAACGCTTTAGCAAAGATTCAGCAGTATTAGAATTTGAAAAAGGCTTATCTGTATTTTTCAGCCATGGTGCTAAGAAAAGATATGTTGGTCAAGTGGTTTGGCCGAGTGAAGAAATGTTAATCCGCGGCTATGAAACTCAAAGGACAGATACATTTTCCTATCTACGAGATACGATGAAGCAAATGTTTAATTTCGCTCTAGCCGATGAAGGCGAGGAGTTGGTACAATACGCATTAAGCAGAGTTCAAGCGGTAAAAAATAAACAAGTTGATGCTTCAGAATTAGTGCTTTCAAAGTCTTGTAAAGGGAAATTGAATAAAGATGGTTCTATCGATTTTACTAAACACTATGCAAATCCCGATTCTATGGCACAAGTTAGAATCGCTCGCGCTTTGATAGAAAAGGGACTTGGCTTCACTCCTGGTATGAAAGTTGCTTATATTGTAAGTGATGCTAGTAATAGGCCAATGAATGTAGAGCCATGGCTTGAGGGTGAAGAAAATGGTGGCATTAGCGGGTATGATGAGATATTCTATGCAGAACGAACTGCTGCTGCAATTGGCAGAATTACCGAGGCATTTGGGTGGAGTGCAAAAGAATTAGTTGCGGGTAACCGCCAAACCTCGCTTTTCTCCTTCTAAGGCGTACTTGGGAAGGAAGGGCTTTTCAAACAGCAGGCTTAGCAAGTAAATGATGAAGTTACAATTTGGCCCAGTTTTGATGGCTTTCATGATGTTATTAGTCGGCTTATCAGGCTGTATTTTTGAGGAAGAAAATACCTCTTCAGGTGAACTATTTGCAGTTTTCAGTTTTTCATCAAGCAATGAAAACATCAGAGTCGGTGATACCGTCTCGTTTGATGCCAGTAGTTCAACTCCGGCCGATGGAAGTTTGACATACCGTTGGGATTTTGATGGCGACTTATCAGTAGATAAAACAGGAAAGACTGCCGAATGGTCTTATGATTCAGTCGGAATCAAAATGGTAATATTAACAATTTCAGATGGCTTTGGATCTTCAGAACAGATTAGAAACTTAACCATTGTTGATGCTACAGCAGTCGCACCAATAGCCGAAATAACTCAGTATAATGACGCTGAGGATTGTGAGGACAATGAAATCGATGAAAGCACAAAAATAGTAGTTTGGATGTGTCATTACGATAAAAGTCAAACTGATAGAGATGTGTCAGAAACAACCACTATCTCACTAGATGCATCTAATTCAGATGCAGGAGATCCTAACGAATATATTCCTGATTATGATTGGGACTTAGATCTAAATGTTGATGCTGATAATGATGGAGATGCTGAAAATGATGTCGATTTGAGCGGTGAGTCTGTGAATTGGAACGATGTCCAACCAGGCGAATACCAGATAAAATTGAACATAGTAAATAGCCAAGGTTTAGTTGATTCTGATACAATCAAAGTCTATGTCTCATATGCTGCTAAATGGTCAGACTTTGAGATGGCAGGAAATACTTCTGCAAACAATGACCCAAACAGCGAACTTGACTTTGACGTTACTATTTCCTATGATAAAGATACTGGAAATACCATTCGTAAGGTAGTTGCAGAGTTAACTTATCCTCAGCAAGATGATGGTTGTATTGATACTGTCCCGGGCGAAGAATCAAATTGCCGTGCACAGTTAGAGATTTTTGCCTTCAATGAAGACGATGAAGAGGGGGGTAATACCGCAAATACAGGATTAGATCAACGTGATGATGGAGAGGATTGCGACGAAGAAAACGATTGCGTACACCTCGTCATGTCATCTTATCTTTTTGGTGATGCTGAAAACGACAACACCTATGGTGATGGGGATTGGACTTTCGATATTAGAAATGATAAACGGAATACACTTCAAGTGGAATCATTCGTCATTAGATTAGTGTATGTCTGATGACATTGCAATTCTATTGCGTAATTGCTTTGTCCTATCAATTTCTTTGCAAGAGGCTAAATAGATTTGCCAATCCACCACAAAATAACACTACTCTGAAAGGGCAAGGGGGGGAATGAAATGGACTTAAAAGATACTGCTGGCAAACTAATCCAGGGTGATGTCAAAGGCGTTATTTCAGATGTTTCCAAGCAATTTGAGCGAACTGTAGGTTTGGCCGGTGTCATAATTATTTCACTTTCTGCAATGCTTGGTTCGGGACTCTTTGTATTACCTTCCTTTGCAGCAGTTATGATGGATGAAGGAATTTGGCTCGCATTTTTACTTGCGGCTTCAGTAGTTTTACCAGGGGCCTTTTCTAAATCAGAATTAGCATCTGGGATGCCCTCGAGTGGAGGTTCATATGTATATCTCGAAAAAACATATGGTCCTTTGGTTGGAACGATTAGCGGTATTGGCTTATGGGCGTCGTTTCTACTAAAAGCATCCTTTGCATTAATTGGTTTTTCTGCATATATGTACACAATAACTACTTACTTTGATTTTGAACTGAACTCTTATGTTGTATCAGCATCAGCATTAATCTTAATCACAATCATCAACCTATTAGGGGTTAAGAAAGTTAAAGCCATTCAAGCACCAATTTTGGCATTAACCTTGTCTCTATTATTCGTTATTTCAATTATGGCATTGTTTGAACAATCTACCGATTTGTCAAGACCTTGGGATGCAGCAATGAGTGCTGATCCTTGGACTATCGCGGAAACATCCGCATTTGTTTTTGTTGCGTATGCTGGAGTAACCAAGGTTGCTGCAATCGGAGGGGAAGTTAAAAACCCGGGAAAGAATCTACCTTCTGGAATCATGATTTCGTTATTAATTGCTACAGTTCTCTATTGTTCTATCACTTACATAATGATGGCCACAATTCCGGGTGAATGGTGGCTGAATAACGATGGGTCTACTATCGAAGATCCTATTTACAAATTCGTTGAGACTGTAGCAGGTTCTAAAGTAGGCGTAGTAGCTGCAATTTTGGCTGTTTTAACCATGATTTCTATGGCATTGTCTGGTATTTTAGCGGCCTCACGATTTTTGTTTGCCATGGCTAGAGACAATTTACTCCCGCAGTCTCTAGAGGAAGTAAATGCAAAATATGAAACTCCACATTGGCCAATAATTTTGACGGCTACAATCATGGGAATGGCCATACTATTACTTCCTGTGAAAGATGTTGCAAAGCTAGCCTCTGGATTCAAAATAATGATATTTATTATGATCAATTCATGCGTTATTATTCTTCGTCAAACAGATTTCAAACATGAGTGGAATCCGGAATACCGCAGTCCATTATATCCATTCCTCCATATCTGGGGGATTTTAGCTGGTTTGGCTTTAGTTTACATTATGGGTGAAAAAGCATTCATTGGAGCTTCTGCAGCTATTGTGATGGGATTAATCGTATACTACCTGTACGGTAAAAAGCATGCACATCCAAGAGAAACTCCCTTTCACACTTTCAAACAAGAATTCCGTAATCCAACACCAGAAGAGCATAAACGCCGTGAGGAAATGTTCCACATGGCGGATTTGGGTGGTAAGAATCATTTGACACTTACAGAATTCCAGCATGCATTGAAAAAACTTGGATTCAATTATAACGTGTACGAGTCCCGTATGATTTTTCACAAAGCGGATATCAATGAAGATGGAGTTATTGACATTGACGAATTCCTCAATAACTTTGAAGGCGAAGAATGATATTCGTTAATTGCATATCTTAAAACGCTATGCATACCAGCGATGACTGATGAGAAGAACACGTATTGTGTCTACCATCGGACCATCTTCCGACTCTCCCGAGATTCTAGAGTCGCTTCTTAGAGCCGGTGTTGATGTATGCCGATTGAATTATTCGCATGGCGAACCAGCAGAGAAAACTCCAATTTATGAACGCATAAGGGGATTTGAAAGCATAATCGGTAGACCTACTTGCATACTTGCAGATTTACCAGGACCTAAACTGAGGCTAGGGGTTTTCCCTGGAGTCATTCTATTGGTCAAGGGCCAAACTGTAGAACTTCACTGTGGTGTGGCTAAGATGAGTAACGCGAGTGCTGCAAAGTTACCAGTAGAATATGCAGGTCTTAGTTCAGAATTAAATGTCAACGATCCAGTTCTTATCGCCGATGGCCTGATTAGATTGGTTGTTACGCAGACGAAAGGCAAATCAGCTGGTATTGTAACATGTGTCGTTGACGATGGCGGCCCAGTTAGTAAGAGAAAAGGAATCAATGTTCCAAGCACAATGGTGGATTTGCCAGCTATTGGAAAAAATGACAAACTCGCATTAGAACATGCGCTTCAACATGGCGCAGATTATATTGCAGTCAGTTATGTTCGTACTGCTGCAGATTTACTACCGGCTAAAGAAGCGATAAAAAAGGCTGGGCAACATGTTCCTATCATTGCTAAAATAGAACACCCAGCCGCTTTAGAGAATCTAGAAGAGATTCTAGATATGGCTGATGCTGTGATGGTTGCGAGGGGCGATTTGGGAGTGGAAATTCCACTGGAACAAGTTCCGTTGGCCCAACAAAGAATCATTGATGGTGCATTGCAAAGAGGTATGCCGGTGATTGTTGCGACACAAATGCTAGATTCGATGATTCTGAATTCGCGGCCTACAAGGGCTGAAGTGAGTGATATTTCTAATGCGATTCGTTTTGGTGCTACAGCTGTGATGCTCTCCGGTGAAACCGCTTCTGGAAACTATCCACTACAATCGGTTGAGACGATGGCGAAAATTGCTATTGCTACTGAACAAGGTTTGGAGTCATCAGGTGCTAGTCCAAGCGGATTGGTAAGATACAAAGCAACAAGAGCAGTTGCACATGCTGGTGTTGAATTGGCAAAAATTAGTAAAGCGGTAAGACTTATTGTTGCTACTGAGCATGGTAATGCGCCGAGATTGGTTGCAGGACACCAGCCAGGGATTCCAATTACTGCGGTCAGCGATAGGATTAGAGCGACTCGAAGAGTCCAATTATTGCCGGGCGTTGATAGTATAATTATCAAAGAACACCAACGCGGTTCAGAAACAATGGAGGCAGCGGTTTCAGCGCTTTTGGCGGATGGAAGGCTCAACTTCGGAGATCGTGTAGTTGCAATCTCAGGAAGCCCTCTTGCAATGAGGGGTGTGACTAGTACAATCCGAATGTATCGCATCTCCAAAGATGGAACAATTCTTGGAGCCGAATAATCGGCCGTAATAACCACTCTCGCTAATGTTTGAAAATTGGGGCATTTGAGATTATTCCGCCCATTATTTTGAATCCATAAGTCCCCTGTGGCCCGATTGTGTCGATTATTATTTACATTAAGTTAGATAAAAACCGTCGCGGTCTTCAAATAGGGGTTTCTTGTCGGCTGACTCGCTAAGGAGTTATCAATATGGGATCTCAATGGGAAGATAGAAGCAAGTCACACCTGAATATCGTGTTTATCGGGCACGTAGACCACGGAAAGTCCACTACTGTTGGACGCCTACTGTTGGACTCCGGTCACATCGAAGGTCACGTAGTTGAAAAGAACGAAAAGCTCGCTGCAGAATCTGGTAAGGCTGGATTCGGTCTTGCGTACGTCATGGACGGACTAAAGGAAGAGCGCGAACGTGGTATTACTATCGACGTTGCTCACAAGGAATTTTTCACACCTAACTACTACTGGACTGTTATTGACGCTCCAGGTCACCGCGATTTCGTAAAGAACATGATTACTGGTGCTTCACAAGCTGACGCAGCAGTTCTACTCTGTGCAGCAAATGATGGTGTCAACTCACAAACCAAGGAACATGCTTTCCTTGCTCGTGTACTTGGTGTTTCACAACTCATCGTCCACGTCAACAAGATGGATATCTCTGGTGTTGACTGGTCCGAAGACAAGTATAAGGCAGCATGTGCAGAAGTTAGCACTCTACTAAAGCAAGCAGGATACAAGCCAGATGACATACCAATGATTCCAGCATCTTCTCTAAACGGAGACAATGTCTTCAACAAGTCCGATAAGTGCCCTTGGTACAATGGACCTACACTGTTCGAGGCTATTGACAAGGTTACAATGCCTCCTAAGCCAGTTGACAAAGCACTTCGCTTGCCGATTCAAGATGTCTACAAGATTTCAGGTATCGGAACTGTTCCAGTAGGAAAGATCGAAACAGGAACTCTAAACGTTGGAAAGACTGTTGTCTTCAATCCATCACAGAAGTCTGCTGAAGTCAAGTCTATTGAGATGCATCACACAATGGTTGACAGGGCAGAGCCTGGTGACAACGTTGGATTCAACGTTCGTGGCCTAGCAGCTGTTGACATCCGCCGTGGAGACGTTGCAGGATACACAGACTCTGCACCTACATTCGTTCGTCATGACGAAACATTCGTTGGACAGATTAGTATCATGGGTATTCCAAAGGCAGTTTCAGTAGGATACACTCCTGTATTCCACGCTCACACTGCTCAAGTTGCAATCCGCTTCTTGGATCTTCTAGAAAAGACCAACAAGAAAGGAAAGGAAGCAAATCCTTCTTTCCTAAAGACTGGAGACCAAGCAATGATTCGCTTCCAGCCTACCAAGCCTTTTGCAATCGAGCAATTGGAGGACTTCCCACAACTTGCCCGCTTCGCTATTCGTGACATGGGTAAGACAGTCGCCGCTGGTGTTTGTCTAAAGATTGAAAAGAAGTGAGTCTAATTGATTTCATCTGATACTTGGGGGAATTAAAATGGCAGCAGTAACAATCATCAAGTTAACCGGTGAAAACCATTCTGACATTGATTTAGTCGCAGCACAAATCAAGAACATTTGTGAAACAGGTGGCATTTCACTCCGTGGACCAATCCCACTACCTACACGCCGTTTAGTCGTACCAGTTCGTAAGGCACCATCCGGTGAAGGCAGTGAGACATACGATCACTGGGAACTGAGAGTTCACAAGCGTCTTATTGAGATGGATATTACCACTGGCAAGGATGAAAAAGCACTTCTCGCAGTAGCTCGTATCCAAGTTCCAGATACTGTAGGCATTGAACTTACAATGCGCGCAGTTAACTGAAATGTTAGTATTGACAATAATACATTGGCCGTAAGGCTAGTAATTTGACATTCACAGGGCTGCAATCTTTGCAAACCCGCCATCGACCAACATTTCTGCTGTTAGTGAATCTAGGAAGTGAACATCGCCCACTTCTAAAGTGACTTCTTCACCCGCGGCGTTGATTATCGCTTCAGGTAACGACTCCAATATTCTAACTCGGATTAACTCATCAGTCTCAGGTTCAACTTCTTGATCTTCAATCATATCTTCTAAGATTATTTCACTAGCCTTGGAAGAAGGTGCCAGTTCCATCGCTGCTGCATGACGTATTTCACCTGCCATTCCTTCCATGAAGTCAGACATACCTTCATCTTCATCTTTGGTGGTAGTAATTGTTTCTTGAATTCTTTCATTATTATCTAAATCAGCATGAATGTGCTCATCTAGGTCAGGCCATTCAGTATCACTAAAACGGTCCTCCTCATCAGTTTCCATAACCTCAATTTTTTCAGGTTTATCATCTTCAAAAGCCAAAGCTGGAGGTGGGTTACCAGTCAAGTTATTGCTGGAGAAAGAATCTAATTGCATGGTTCCAGGTGCATGACGAACTTGGCTTATTCCACCTTCTCCAGCAATACCATTCTGCATTCCATTCCAGTCAACGCCCATTTTAAAGCGGTCTATTTGAATTTGTAATGCATGATAGAACGCCTTCTCTTCAGGATCGTGACGATGCCAATCAAGTGACGGTAATTCTTGGTTCTTAGCAGTATTTGCAGTGGCTCTCATCGATTGACTCGCTGCGTGCTGCATCATTGCAACCATTCTCTTACGCGCTAGATCACTTGCAATGCGGCGAATATTTGCTTGTCTTTTCTGAAGGTTTTGCAAGCGAATACCCGTTGCACCCACCCTTAGCATATCCTGAATGTCCAAATCAATGTCAGAAAGTAGTTTTTTGACATTTTCCCAGAAATCAGTTCTCGGCAAACTGGTAGGAACATTTCGCCCTGATTGTTGCCGATTGGTAGTGAATAGTTGTTCTTCCACCTCGTGCGCTTGGGCGCTATCGAGTTCACGTGGAGGCGACATTATGGCAACCCTGTCGCCCACGATTCTTGAACCCTTCACTAAAACCGTTTCACACATTCCATACTCACTTTGATATTCAAAGGCTACACCTCGCAGAGCGAGGTGAGTGAAACATGAGTGCTAAGGAAGGATTGAAGGATGGTGAAAATTCTCAATCTAATGCTGCATTTTTCATTGTATTCATCTTACTAATCACAGCCTATACGCCTATAATAGGAAATTCACAACCAGATGCTATTCTTGAAAAAACATCGTACTACGAGACAGGTGATGTATCAAAATCAACATCAATTGAGCATTGGTCTGGACCGGACTCCTTCTATCCTAATTCCAATCAAACCGGTGTGAACCAAACTCTCAATTCTTCAATTAATATCCCATATAATCAAAGTGTTAGCACAGCAGAAATATCAATCCAGCCCCTTTTTACTTCAACCAACGGTAATGGAACAATGTTTGGTCCACAATCTGCTAATAATTGGAATGGTACGCACAATGACACCAATGGCATTGGGCATACTGGAATGCTTACGCTAGCAACCAATTCTTCACTTGGAACATTAACTGACTTTGAACAGAATGTTTACACTCCTATCGATTGGCTGGGGCATGGAGATAATGATGACATATGGCATATATTACGTCCTACCATAGATTCACTCAATACTTCAAGTAACCAATCTGTACCATCTAGTACGAGTCAAGGAATCGGATATCTGAGTTCAAGAGCATTGGGTGATATTTATCAAAACTTTAATTCATGCCTTAGTTCATCTGTATTCGAGGTTCCTAATTATGTTAATAATTATTCATTGACAACAAAGGTATGGCTTTCACTTTTAGATTCTGATGCTGTTTGGATTGAAGCGATGAATGATTCGGGGATCTGGCAGGTGATCACTCCTGATTCAAATTATAGTAATTCTAGTTCACTAAATGGTTCTCCTTCAATGGTTTGGTCGGGTCAAAGCGATACTTGGCTTTCACAGCGCTTCCAATTAGATTCGATTGTTTCATCACAAAGTAATGAAATCAAAATCAGGCTCTGTCTACAGACCTCTTCAACTGTTAGTGCCCGTGCCGGAGTATTCTTTGATGATTTGAAACTACATAATGATGGAGATCAATCAGGTGCATGGTTACACGGAAGTTTGAACGGAGATTATGCACCAGATGCAAATGGAAGGTTGATTGTTCCAGCAAACCTCAGTAATTTGAGTGGAGCACTAGAGATTGAATTATTTACCAATTGGGATATTGAAGGTGGCACTAACGATGGAATGACCACTTGGCTATCGCTTGACAATGGAACAAATTGGTATTTACTTTCTCTTTCACCGGGACATCCTGGAAACGGGATATGGTATCAAGGGACCTTTCATCAAACTGAATCTAGTGGGTGGGTGCCGATTAGTTATTCATTACCAGCGAATGTGTCTAGTCATGCTAATGCAAGTAATGCCCTATTCAGATTCCTTGTTCAAACCGATTCAATTGTAAATTATGGGGGACTCTCTTCATCTGGTTGGGAAGGAATGGCCATTGACGATATTGCGGTTTATGCCAACCGCAGTACTTCTAGTGCTCAAAAAAGAATAATTGCTAATTTTACCAGTTCGAGTGATGGCCTTTATGGTAATCAAAGTGGTTGGTTAAATTATTCAGGAGCAAATGTCAATCAGTGGAATTGGACCAACCTTCTGGGAGCCAATGGTCCAAAAGATATATTGTTCCGCTTTGATAGTGGAAACCTAGCACCTGCGGGCTGGTCTGTACAAACTAGTGATACGAGGAAATTTGAAGTTGGTGCGGTAAGTAATGCTGCTGGGTTTGGGCCAGCATCATGGCCTTCGGGAACTAATGGGGCAGGAATATACCTGGACAACAAATATACCAGTAATATGCGAACTCATCTGATAACTCCAATTTACGATATTCCTGAAAACTCTACAGCAAGACTTTCTTTCAAAAGTTGGGTTTGCACCGAAGCAGCTTGGGATGGTGGAGCGGTTTCACTTTCAACAGATGGAGGAGATAGTTGGTGGTATATTCCACCAGATCTGAATGGATTCCATGACCAAATCTCTCAAGTCAATACATTTTCACCATTCTACGGTGAAGGAATATTTGACGGTTCAAACGTCAATGGCGGTTGTCATAATGTCGTTAGAGGATTTGATTTGAAGCAATCTGACATCAGTAATCTTACCGGGCAAAGTGTCAGAGCGAGGTTTACTTTCTTTTCCGATACCTATGTGGAATTAGATGGCTGGTATTTGGATGATGCAGGAATTGAAGTAGATATATATGAGCCACAAGGAGAATGGATTTCTAATTTGATTTCATTTGATGATGATTTTCAAAATGGTGGAATCTTGGATGGTTTCGTTGAAGAAACAGGAGGTACCAACATTAGATTCGATATCCTCTCGGCAAACGGAAGTGAAATATTTGGATTACAAAATAAAACACTTCCATTATCAATTGATTTAGACCGTAGTATTCATTCACAATTTCAAGTAAGAGTAAGAATGAGCACAAACTCTCCGTTACAAACTCCAGTATTGAAAAATCTTAATTTCGGTTCAAATTCATATTTTGATGTATTTCACTTGCAACACCAATCTAGAGATTACACTATTTCCGGCCAGTCCAATATGGATTACTCAAGTGGACTAGAAATTATGGCTATTGGTCAGACTTCAATTTCATGGGATATCAACGCAGTGTGCCCTATGAAGAATGGAAGATTGACTATCGTTGGAGATAACACTACAATTTCTCACCCAGGATTAATTGTTAATCTTCAGCAATGGGAGGAATCACCAGCGAGAACTATCTATGAGATGGCAAGCAGCACCTCCTTTAGAAATTCAACTACATTGAGTCTGACTATGTTTGCAGGTGATGAGATTACTTCTGTAATGTTTGAGCCAGATTGCCTTTTCGCACCTAGGGATACAAAAATAATACTTGGTGATAGTCTGACAATCTTTGAAGTAAGTCCAGGTCAAATGATATTCAATGAGATTCTACAATCAGTCAACGCTTCATCAGTTGACAATTTAATAGATCAATATTTCCAAGGAGGAATGAGAGAAGTTGTCAGTATTCCAATGACCGTCCAAACCTCAAGGGGTGCGATTAAAGTTGATTTCGGCTGGGTTGATGAGCCAATAATGGAAGATAGTATTTCTTCAATTAGTGCAAGCCGTTGGGTACCAGATCAGAACATGAACCTAACTACATTGAGTTGGCGAACAGAGAGCAGCGAACCATTATTTGACTTCCCAACCAAAATAGATAAGGTTACTTTAATGCTATCAACTTCACCGTTACAGAGTGATTCATTTGTTGAGGTTGAAGTTGTTAATGTTCAAAATAATCCAACCTTCCGTCAAGTCAAAGGAACTGGATTAGCAAGTTTGAATACAGCAAGTTGTCAAATTCAAATAATGCTGAATAGTGTAGAAGTTGATTGGTCAATTGATACACATTGGCTGATGGACGATGTTGATGAAATCCATTATTTGGTTTTGTCAACAGACGAGGAAGGGTTTGAAGCTGGCCCAGGACATTTAGTACGTTCAACGCCATTTAATGAATTTGAGAATGATTTAGAAATAATTGATTTCAATGTTGTTTCAGGTAATTCCAAGCAATTAGGAGATGCGTTTAACCCGCTGTGGCCTTTCCATTTACAGCCAAACCAAACTCTATCGGTAACGGGTAAAGTTAGATTCGAAGGCATTGCCAATACATGGGCTCCACAGGATTCAGCAGAGATCCAAATTGAGATGAAAGCAGTCCCTCCAAAGAATGAATCTGGTGGGATAGATGAGTGGATTGGTGAGCCAATTATTTGGTCGCAAGTATGGTACTCATCATTAAATCAAAATTCTGTATTTGACCGAGATTTGATAGTTCCTCAATCCTTTGGACAATTCCCTAGCGGAACACGTTTTGAAATTCGCCCATCAATAAGTCGTGTAGGTCCATTAAGCGAGAACTCGTCTACTAGTATTGATACAACTGCAAATTCAGTATTCGTTCCCTTTATCATCGATATCGAAAATCCAAAAATAATTTCAATATATGCACTTGATTCAGGTGGAATCACTCCTGCCGATGGTCACGTATGGATGTCGGGACAATCCCTTGCATTACGATTATTCATTGAGGACTCAGATGGTCTAGCAAGTCCTCTGAAGATGTATTATTGGCTAGAAAATCATGATGATAGTAATAACGATGGAATAATGCAGGCCAATGAATATAGAGAAATTAGTGTTACATTAAATAACGGTTTATTATCAACCGATATTGATTTGCCGTTATTAGATGATGAACAAATCAAAGCCCCTGAAGAAATGGTTGGTCGCGCTAGTGTATATTTTGTCGGTGAAGATTTAGCTGGTAATTACATCGCTAATGGTGGTTCATTTGGTGAAGAAAATGACTTAGCTACAATCACTGTTGCCAACAGACAGAATACAGTAATAGACTACGATTCTCTAGAGTTTGATACAATACAGGGGGTTCTATTAGCAGGAAAAGAACACCACTTCTCATTCAATCTCACAGATGGAAATGGTATTCAAACACTTGATAGAATTGAATTAGCATTGTTGGGAAGGGAAGATTTTTCAAATTGCTTCATCACATACTTTCCGAGGTATATGATAATTGAATACGATCAATATTGTATTATTTCAGCACCACAAGTTATTGTTACGAAGCATCCACAATCAGCGACTTGGAATGTTGATTTCACATTTAGATTGGATTGGAACGGCTCATATAATTCTGGCCAAGGTGGTGGAATTCCTTCTCTAAAAATATTTGATGAAGGACAAGATCTTGGCCTTGGTGTTAGCAAAATAAGTATGTTTTTGTGGCAACCATCATTTGAAATTGAAATAGAAATTACCAGTCTAGAAGATATTACAGAACCAGTTGGAGTTATTGAATCTAACAATATGTGGCTGCTTAGAGGTGATGAGATTGAATTATTCGCAACATTAATGCACAAAGGAACTGGATTGGCAGCAGAATATTTCCCTACCGAGGCAGTATTAAACTGGCACTTAAGTGATACTGAGAGAGATTCATATGGTGTCATTGAACTAGGTATTGATGGTAACATTTACCTTCTATTGGAGATTGATAATGAAATTGTTAAGCATAGATTTGCGACTTTGGAATTGTATATTTCAGGAACTAATATTGCCATTCCTCAACCGCTAATGATCAATATGACAATAGATGATTCCCCCCCATTATTAGCAATTCCAACTGGATATCTGACAATTATAAATTCTGATGAAATGGAAAACGTTGATGTCGCCGTATTGATTTCAGATTCTGCTGGGATGAAAAACACCGAAATCACCATGCATTGGCATTTCCGTCGAGCAAATCAAATAGTCATGGGAAGTTATGGACAAGCCATAGTACCCTATAATTCACATTCAGGTACTACTACGACCTTTTTGGCAATAATTGATATGACCTTAGAAGACCAATCTATATTACAAGCATTTGATCGTGTTGAGATTTGGTTTGAGGCTACGGATAAAGCGGGATATGAATTACAAGGCTATGGTAGCTCATTTTCACCAGTTCAACCATTATTTAGATGGATTGACTTTGAACCTAGATTTGATACTATCCAAGCAACACCTTACCGTCCGACGATTGGAGAGGAACTCAATATCACAACACGAGTTGTAAACGAAGGGGTTTTGGGTGGTGAAATCACTTTGATACTAGCCGATTCCGATGGAAAAATATACGCAACAGAGGTAGTTTATCTCGAATCGGGTCAATGGCAGCAATTCAACTGGACAATAGAGGCCTGGAAAACAGGAAGACTTGGCTTAACATTACAAATCCTCAACCAGACAGGGGAAGTGCCGATACCGCTTGCCAATGTAGCAGAAATTCCTGAAGAGTCTATATCTGCAACATCTGGATTATTGGGACTCTCAATTCTGATGGTCTTATTCTCATCAATAGGATTATTCATGGCAAGTCAAAAGAGAAAACGAGTGGTTGATGAATATGAAATGAAGAGAATTGGGCACTTAGTCGCAGCACATGCCTCTGCCCCACCACGCCCTGCAGATTTAGATGAAAATAGCCAAGAGGAATAGTCAAGAAGAGAAGGCATCACGCCTCAACTACTAGCCGAGGTACCCGAGTGGTCAAAGGGGGTGGATTCAAGCTCCTCTGCATAATGCTTCGCAGGTTCAAATCCTGCCTTCGGCACCAATCAAAAAACACTCTTTCAAGGACCTAGAATTGCATCGACTAGTGGCTGAAAAGTATCACCATGCAGATGCGGTGAAATTACATCTGCTGCATCTTTAATTTCTTGAAAAGAACCACCGACTGCTATTGACCAATTGGCTAGTTCAAACATTGACAAATCATTTGGAGCATCTCCGACACATAACAAATCTTGAGATGACAAATTCATTCTGTCTAAGATGAATTCTATACCTTTGCCCTTTGAGAGGTCGGGGGACATCAAATGGATTGCAAAACCAGTACGAATTACATTTAGATGCGACCACTTACTTTGCGAAATTTTTTCTTTAACCAATTGTAAATTTTCGGAGGGAAATAAACACCACTCGCTTTCTCTCCAAGCATTGCTCTCAATTCCTTGTGGATCAAGATCTGGTATTTCTTCAGCAAGCCATAGTGCTGCTTCCCTTGCCTCCTCACCATTTGCTCGCATAACGACTTCAGGCCATTGCGGATGCCATAGAACTCCTCCATTCTCACAACAAATCGGGCCACTGAGTTGTAAAAACCTCCACAGTCCATAGGTGATTGCTCTGACATTTCCAGTAGCAAGAATAACTGCTATTCCAGCCGCTTCAAGCTTCCTTAGTGCAAGAATAGCATCGGTATTGAGTCGTTTATTATCGTCGGTTAGAGTCCCATCAATATCGACGGCGACAACCTTCGGTCTCCAATCATCTGGAAGCCACTGCATGTGTATGGGCAACAGTACTGTTTTCATCAAGTTTGGCAAAGACCGATTATAATTATTATTAATTTTTCTCGGCTTGAGATGAAATTTAATACTAGTCTTCAAAACAGTTTTGTTAGAGCAGTGTATATGGTCGGAGACGATGATGCTGAGGTTTTCCTTTCCATCGAAGACGATTATCCCTCGTCAGAGGATAAAAAACCAAGGTTTTCCAAAGCTAAAAAAGTTACAAAGGAGAAGCCAAAAATCGTTAAAACTGTAGAAAAAACTCCAGAAGAGGAAGTTTTTGATGGCGAGATATTAGATGCCGAAATCGTAACACAATCTGGTGGTGTTTATGACGTCGCTTGGCCACTACTAGGAATGGATTGCCCTGACTGTGCATCAAAAGCAATGAGGGCAATGTCCTATCTGCCACAGGTCAAAACATCATTAGTTTCGGCAACATCTGGTGAAGTAAGGGCAACTGTTGATTTGGCCGATGGTTCAATTTCAGAAATTTCCTCAATTTTACACTCACTTGGCCACGCACCAAATGTTGAGCATCACCAATTGGTTGGAATCAGTGCTGGTGGTGTTGCGAGAAGAAACGGTGTTGAAGTAAGGAAATTGGAGAAGATTATTCGTTTACAACCAGGGATTCTCGATTGTGAGATTGATTCCGATAATCGTATATTGGTACAATTGGTTAGTGATACATCATCGCAATTACTTGAAGCACGAGATTCTGCATTGGATGTAATATTAGGGGCGGCTCCAAAATATGTTGAAGCAAAAAGTGCAAAAATACGCCCCGATCAATGGAGATTAATTGGTGGCGGTTTGGCACTTCCAATTCTGGTGTTAGTTTTAATGGCAGAATTTCTTTCACTATCGGGTATTGTAATCGCAATGATCGCTCTACCCGGATTGGCATTAGGTGGATTGCAGATGTTTAAAGAAGCGATTGCAAGTATTAAAAATCGCCAACTTGGATTTCAGGTTCTCACTAGTCTAGCAGTTATCGGTGCAGCAGTGTGGGGAATGTGGGAAGAAGCACTTATTGTAGCGATACTAGTTGCCTTTACAGCCCATTTAGAGGGTGATGCACTTGTCAAAGCAAGGGAGGCAATGCAAGGAGGTTTGGATAGATTACCGCGCACAGCAAGAAGGTTATCTGGAAGTAAGTTACTCAACCAACAAGGACTTAATCAAGCGATAAAGACAAGTGGATTTTCGTTACAAATGGTTCCTGATACTATCGACATCACTCCTGGGACTGGGCCGTTAGCAACCTGCCAAGATGAAGGTGAAGGCGTTGAGGTAGTGCCAATTGATTTGATTCGAGTAGGTAATCAAATAGAGATTAGAAGTGGTGAATTAATTCCTTGTGACGGAATCATTCTAGATGGAATCGGCGCTTTAGATAAAGCGCCTTTAACCGGAGAATCAGTTCCAGTAGAGGTTTCAAAAGGAGAAGAAATTCAAGCAGGTTTGGTTCTTGCAAAAGGACCACTGGTCATTGAGGTAACCGCAGTTGGCGACAATACTAGATTATCGGGATTAATTGAAGCAGTTCATACTTTCAAAGAAGAATCACCGCGTATTCAAAGTGGTATTGAGACATTTACTGCGATTTGGGTACCAACAGTTTTGATTGGTGCCTTTGTGGTTTGGTATCTAATGTTCCCAGATAATTGGAAAATAATTCTCCTGTTATGGGTTGTATCTTGTCCATGTGCCCTATTATTGGCAACACCAGTGCCACATGCTGCGGCATTATCAAACGCTGCACACATGGGAGTAATCTCTCGTGGTGGAAGTGTATTAGAACGGCTGAGCAAAGTAAACCATGTATTACTAGATAAAACTGGAACATTAACATCTGGTAAACCAAAAATTGGTCAAGTAATTACAGCAAAGGGAAAGCGCAGTGATTCTGCAATAAAAATCGCTGCTGGTCTAGAGGCCCGTTCTAACCACCCCTATGCTCTTGCAATCATGGATTTGGCAACGGAAAAAGGATACAAACCAAGTCCTATTCATGGTCATAGCGATGTTGAAGCTGGAGTAGTTGGTATGAGTTCAGGAAAGCAAGTATCGTTAATACGGCCTGATCGCTTAGTCAAATTAGGGATTAAAATTCCAAAGGAAATTCAAACAGTGCTCGACCAAGCCAACCAACAAGGGCATGGTGCTAGTATTCTATGCAAAGAAGAAGTTCCTATTGCATTGTTTACATTTATTCATGATGACACTCGCAAAGGTTCGGATATGATAATTGAGAAATTATATCAGCGAGGAATAAATGTTGAAATTCTTAGTGGAGATTCTCAAGCAGCAGTATCAAAGTTTGCCAAACGGGTAGGCTTGCCAGAAGCTGCTGCACATGGTAACTTGAGTCCTGAAGACAAAGTTAAGTGGGTGAGGGGCAGAAGTAAAACGCACATTACAATGATGGTTGGAGACGGATTCAATGATGCTGCAGCCCTAGCTGTTGCTGATGTTGGAGTTGCGGTTGGTTGTGGGGAAACAGTAAATTTAGAGGCTGCTGATGTATTGATACCTGCAGAAGATCCAAGCATGTTATGCGACTTGATTGATTTAGCGAGAAAGGCACAACGAATCTTAATTGGAAACCTTGTTTTCTCGGTGGCGATAACACTAGCATTAGTTTTCGCGGTAATCACCGGCATGTATGACCAATTATGGGTTGGAGTTCTGATTCATGAAGCATCTGTAATAGTCGTCATTTTGAATGGTGCAAGGCTTGCAGGTAATTCTGGTGCTATGCAATTACTATCTCAAATCCTTAAATCATTATATTTTGATACTAGAAAATCCTTCGATGCCTTATTTTTGAAGTACCGTTCTAATTAATTTCCCGCGATATCTTCATACCTAAAGCACGCCTCTTCTCACTTGGTGAGACAATGGCACGACTACACGCAGACCCAGTGACTACTGCATTAGTACACCCTACACGGAGAAATCTGTACTCGACATTAATGGCAGTTGAAGAGATGAGTACTGTTCAACTTCAAGCAGCAGTCAATGTTGATAGATACAATTTATATCACCATCTGAAGAAACTTGCTTCTCTAAATCTGGTTGAAAATCATAGAGATGTAGGAAGGGCACGTTGGTGGAAAATCACTCAACGTGTCACTCTACCTGGGATCGTTGGTAGCAACGAACCGATTGCAGCACAGCCGGTAGCAACCGTCTCCGCTAGTGAGATTGATACTACTGGGCTTCCAAGTGAATTAGCAACTGCAATTTCCGAAGGAAGAGACATACACATTGTCAATTTAGATGGTTCCCGCGAGCAAATTGGAGCAAAGAAAATGCTTGAGGCATTAGCCAATGATTACGGTATCGAACTCAATCTACCATTTACTTTCGTTCCAGGTGGAATCGCATTGATCGGCAAGAGCCGATGATCATTCAACAATAATCAAGAATAATACGGATGTGGCTTAGGCATGGAAGAAGAAGAAGCAGTTGTAGAATCAAGGATTGCACCCCCTGCATTATCCTGTCCAAAATGTTCTTCGCTACTACCTTCTGATTTAGGCGTGTTGACCTGTTCAATTTGTTCATCAAAAGTCAAAGTTGAACATCCTGTGACTCGGCGTAATTGGAATGATGAAAAGGTAGGGTGCCCTGAATGTTCTAAAGTTCTCATAGTTGGAGTTGACAAGAGGCCAGCCCACTTACAATGCGCTTCCTGCTCAACACATTTCACCGTCGAGAAAAATGTACCGCGTACTGAAGTAGCCTGCCCAGGATGCGATCGTCGCCTAAGAATGAAAATAAAACCGGGTGAACGAGATATCGATTGTCCTGCCTGTTCCACATCATTCAAAGTCAAATTTTGAGGTGAGGAGTTGAAAACAACATATCGAATGATGGGAATCGCCGATTACATCACCTTGTGTAATGGATTATTCGGAACTGCTGCAATCTTGTTCATTATTTTAGCAGTTGAAGATTTGCATCAGCCATACTACGATGGTGGCTTAAAAACACACTATATTTGGTTAGCAATGCTCTGTATTCTAGCCTCGGTGATAGGTGATATCATCGATGGTCCAGTCGCTAGAAATTATTCAAAAAGAAAACTACTCGGAGGCTCCTTGGACATTATGTCTGATTGCATTTCATTCTGTGTCGCTCCAGCATTATTGATTTTCGTAATGTTTGGTCGGTGGGGGGAAGCATCACCATTTTGGACTATATCTTTAGGAATTGCAAGTTGTTGGATAATTGCAACTGGAATGTTAAGGTTGGCACGTTTTCAATATGAAGACGGTTCAGAAATCAATTATTTTGTAGGTCTATCCAGCCCAGGAAACGCATTATTGTTGCTAAGTGTTGCAGGTCTAATTTGGATTCAACCCTCAACAGGCTTTGGCCCAGATTTAACAACTTGGGATTGTTCAGTATGTTTTGGAAAAGGCACTTCTAAACCCTATTTTGATTTTATGATGTTACCATTGATGTTAATCTGCGGTGGATTAATGATTTCGGACAGACCGATGTCAAAATTGAAAGGAGGCCTTCCAATGAAGTTGAGTGTCTTACAATTAGTTGCGATGTTAGTTGCGATAACATCCGCATTAGTTCATACCACTAAATCAGAACATGGTCTTGATATGGTAGGTCTGAATTTATCTTTTTATCTATTTATTATTTCAGCACTATTGGTTCTAGTCTACATTATCTTAGGTAAAAGAATAGTCAAAAGCAGCAAACAAATTAACGATTCACTTTCATCGGAAGAATAATTGAATTGACAAACCTTGGTTTCAAGAGAGTTTGGCTAGCCATATAACACTGCGAAAAACGGCATTCTAAGGGCAAAGTTAGTCGCGCTCTTTAACTATGATGAGACGAGGATGAGAGATTGGATGGGATACAATGGGAGTCAGCGAAAGCAAGACGATTGATGCAGCTAGTGCAAACTCGCCTGCTCGCAATGGGTCTGACTCCGTATCTTTGTCATCATTGAGATCTCAATTCACTTCTAGTAAATCAATGTCACTTGACCAAGCGACATTAGGTAGCGCACGTTTCCGTCAAGAAGAGAGGCTGCGAGGCGATATTCGTAGAGAAAAGCGAATTCGTCAGCAAGCAATGGATGAAAGAATAGCAGCAATGAAAGATTCAGTTGCTACAGATTTAGCAGTTAGTCACGAACTTACAATGGACGCATTAGAGAAAGAAATGCGCGAAGGAATGGAACAAGAACTTGCCGAAATGGAGCGAGAATCATTATCCAGAGAAGAAGGGAGGATGCGAATGGAATTAGATTTGCGCCTCAATCGCCAACTAGATTCATTACGTGAAGGAATTGAAGTTGAGCAAGACAGAAGGCTCAATGAACATAAGGAGCAGATAAAATCCAATATTGAAGCACAATTGCAACAGGAACATCGTCAGCGTCTCGATATTCAAAAAGAGAGATTATCTCTTGAATATAATCAAGAATTACAACGAAGGGTTAGAGAGATTGAAGTCAACATAGAAGTTGAAATGGAAACACGATTCAAACAAATGGAAAGTGCTGAAATCAACCGTCTTGAAGAAGGCCATATCGCTCGTTTAGCAGAAAGAGAAGAACAATTACGCAGAGGTATTAGAACTCGCCTAGAACAACAACTTAGAGGTCGTCTAAAGCAAAGAGAAGCTAGGCTAAAAGCAGAATACGAACGCCGTAGTCTACGTTTAGAAGAAGATATTGCTCAACAATTACAAGAGGAATTAGAAGTTCGCTTGCGCCAGGAAACAGATGATCTTGAAGAAAACATGAGAGAAGATGTCGAACTTGCAATAGCGAGACGCCGTGATGAGTTACGTGTTGAAATTGCTCGCCAATTAGAGGAGCGCCACTCCGAAATACTTAGTGAAAGGAAATCACGACTTCGAGAAAAGTATGATATCACCTTTTCAAAGGCAGTCGATGACATCTCTCATTCACTGAAGACAGAGGTTGAGTCTGAACTTGACCTCAGAATGGAAGAGGAATTCACAAATTACCGTAGTGCTAGAGAAGCAGAAATTCAAAATCGTCTTGCTCGCTTTAGATATGATCGAGAATCTGAATTACGTGACCAATTAGGCGCCCAATACGAAGCCAAGAAGGTCGATTGGTCGGAACGTCTTGAACTCGAATTCCAATCACGTGAATCAGCAGCAAGAAAGGCGATTATGTCTGAAGTTGATGCCGGATTACGTAATGAACGTTTGACCTTTGAAACCGATCTTGACTTATTGAAGGAAGAGACTTCTCTTGAACTTGAAATTGATATGGAAGAAAGACTCAACGATTTCAAGGTCCGCAAAGAAAACGAAGTCGCTACTCAACTTGAAAGGCAACTTGACAAGCGTGAAGAGATTATGCGAAACAAGGCTCTCATCGATGTTAGAAAGAGAGAAGCTTCAATCAGAGCAGAAATCGAAGCACAACTTGGACTCAAGCGTGCAGAAATTCGTGACCGCTTAAGTGGTCTAAGTGAGAAGATGGATTCATTCAAGGAAATGGCTGAAGAGAAGATGCGTGATGCAGTCACCAATCAAATCCAAGGTGAGATTGATAGTGAACAAGCGATCCTACAAAGTCGTGAACAAGAATTCAAAGAATTACAAACCCAAGACAATAAGGTCGACAAGCGCCAAACATGGATGCAAGCAATTTCTGGACAAGGAACTCAAGGAATGCAAGCAACTGGCATGGATCCATTTGCATTGGGGGCACGCCAAGGAGCACAATCAGGTGGAAGGCCGTTAGGCGGTACCTTGGGTGCTGCTGCACAACAACATCAACCAAGAATTGGTCTGGCTGGAATGAGGTCGCCAACGACAAGTGCAAAACCACTTTCGTCGGCAATTCCAATGGCTAGACCTGTTAAATCGCCTCTGATTAATCAACCAACTAGCGCTGCTACAACTGCTGCATTACCAGCACCAGTTCAACAGAAAGTTGTACGTTCTCCAATAATGCCGGTACAACCGATTACCCAGATTGAGCAAAAGCCTACTATCGTTCAACCTGTGTCAACTCCGATAGATCCAATTGAACAAGTGGAAGAGATTGTCGCTGAAGAAGAAATAATCGCAGATATCAATATTGAGGATGAGATGGCAGAAGCAATCTCAGAAGAATTAGTTGCGGAACTTGAAGATGAACCAAAAACAGCATTACTTACTCCGATTAGAGCTAAACTTTCGGTTGCAGAACCAGAACAGCAAAAAGTTGCATCATTAACTCCAATTAAACAATTACAACCGGTTAAGAAAATGAGAGGAAGCCCTCCAAGTTCTGGAAAGGGAGAAGCACCTTCAATGGCAACATTGAATCCTGTCAAAAAATTGACTCCTCTTAAAATCGAGAGAAGAAAGTTACAACCTTCTAAAGAAGACGAAGAAGATAATTGATTAAGATTGGTCACAGGACCGATTAATTGCACTTTTACCCGTCTGTTTCATATCTAAATGCGTTTTCGAGTAGGACATGAAGCGCGGCGTTTGTTTAATATTAGCATTTTTACTATTACCCCTGACAGGGTTCTTGCCGAGTATTTCTGCAGATACAAGTAATTTGATTGAAGCGGGGATTACTGATGAATTCGATGAAGAGTTGGTTTTTTGGCAAAGAATGGATGATGGCACAATTTTGATGGTAGATGATACTGGAAACCTCAGTGTTAACAGTTTTTCTAATGGTCAACATGCACTACAGTGGAACATTGATTTGAATGTTTCAGCAAATTCAGCGAGGCTCGATGATGCACAACAATTAGTAGCAGTTGCCCACGATGATGGAATCTCCATCATCCATTTGGATTTCCAAATAGTCAATAGAAATATCTCATTGCAATGGCCCGTCGATTCGGTGGATTGGGATGATCAGGGTGATTTATGGCTAGCCCATTATGCGGGAAGACGTCGTGCTGAAGAGTATAGTCCAGAAGGTGCTACCGGAGTGTACACTACTGCTATAAGTGCCGGTATGAGTGCATTTCAAGTTTTGAATGATGGAAGACTTATCACTGGAAGTTATGATACAAAGATCTACGTCAGCGATGATGGCGGAGCAGCATTAGGGACATTGACAGATTCAAATGCAATAATAAAAGTATTATTTGAAGATTCAAACAGTGATTTAATAGTTGGAACAGCAAATGGAAAATTGCTCAGATATAACACAAGTTCTTGGGCTGTTGAATCATTAACTCTTTCACATGGAAAAGCAATATCTTCTATTCAACAATATGATAACTCAACATATGCAATCGGTTCAAAAAGTGGGCATCTAAGTATTGTGGATGTGACTACATTTAGCGAACAAAACACACATACTGCAACTGGATATGTAATCGGTTCACTTCAATATTACACATCTGCAATTTATGTAGCAAGCACTACTCCTACAAGCTCAAAAATTTACCTTTTCGACATCGATTCTGATTCAGATGGAGTAACTGACCGGTTGGATAAGTTCCCTACTGAATCAACTCAGTGGGATGATGAAGATGGCGATGGATATGGCGATAACCCTCTAGGATTTTCTCCAGATGCATTCCCGCAAGATAGCACACAGCATCTCGATACTGATGGTGATGGTTATGGCGATTCACCTATAGGATTTGAAGGCGATTTATTCCCTAATAATGCCGACCAATGGCAAGACCGTGATGGAGATGGTTATGGTGATAACGAAAATGGCCAAGCGGGTGATAAATATCCGGATGAACCAACTCAATGGGCGGATTACGATCAGGATGGATATGGAGACAACCAAGCCGGACTAAATCCCGATGGATGCCCTCAAACAAACGGGTTTTCAACTATTGATAGATTTGGATGCTTAGATTCAGATCAAGATGGATATTCTAACCCATCCTCGGATTGGGGCATTTCTAATGGTGCAGATGCTTTACCAAATCAAGGCACTCAATGGCTTGACGGAGATGGAGATGGATATGGTGATAATGCAGACGGGCTACAACCGGATGCCTGTCCTTGGCAAGCAGGCAATTCAACAAAAACTTGGCTGTTAAATGAAAGTTCAGTTATTGGCTTCACAGAAGTTACTTCGTATGGTTGTGAAGACCTTGATGGTGATGGATGGGTTGACTTCTCGGAGTCACTAGGCATGGATACAGACCCGAATGAGCACTATGATGCAGACGGTGATGGTGCTGGTGCAAATTCAGATTACGATGACAGTAATCCGCAGATAAAATCGGAACAAGACCACTGTAATATGAATCAGGATGATGTTAGTAGCCAATGCGAAGGATGGCGTTCAGATGATTATCAAGAATACTTGTCGCGTGATAGAGAAGTCAATGAGACTGATATGTCATTCTATGCATGGAATGCAAGTAATAATGCAGGACTCTTAACCGAGCCAGGTGAAATTGATGAAGGGGTTTTGGCTCAAGTAGCAACCGTCGGTGGAATAGCCTTTATCTCACTCACAATAGTAATACTAGTGATTGCGATGATAGTTAGGAAGCGTAAGGTTGCAGCCTTGGTAAAGTTGTATGGAGTTCCATATGTGCCAAAGGAATCATCTGCTAGTTTAGAAGCATTACAAGGTTCAGCTGGATCTTCAGCAATTGGTGGTGTCGAAGCTGATTCTGGTTGGGAAGACAGTATTGATAGCCTCGACTTCTCGGCAGAAAACAATACAGAGTTAGAGGCTGATGGTTTAGAAGCAGATGTGTCTAGTGAAGATATGTTGGATGTGGATTCAATATATGGTGATTCAAGTTCCATTGAGGACATTGCAGGAATGCCACAAGCACAAGCTCCTGTTGAGGAAGTAGCCGCAGCAGCACCAGAATCTAACCAACCTCCAGCACAGACCGCACCACTACCAGAAGGTGGACTACCGGCCGGATGGACGATGGAACAATGGCAATGGTACGGCCATGAATGGCTTGCTAAGAATGCTAAGTAACGTTCCTATCAGAATCATTCATCCTTTGATTCGACAATAGATGCGAGTAATCCACTGATAAATTCAGATATTGCAGTTACTATCTTTTCGACCATATTTGCTTCGACTTCAACATCTTCAACAACTTCAGGGGTTACAACAGTTTGACAATCCATTACTTCAGTCTCTACTAATTCACCATCTTCAAACAATGTGCCCAATAAGCAGTATTCTCCGCTTTCTAATTCTATCTCATCGGTTACTAGCCATGTATCAGTAATTTGTAACCCAGTAGAATTTTCGATCCCTTCTGAGCCAGAAACGATATCAAAGGTAGCAGTAGAAACGATCCACCACTCAATTGTGTAATCTTTAGAGGAATCAAGATTGGAAGCTGTTAGAGATAGAATGGAAGGAGATGTTGTAGTATCTAATTCAGCATCGAGTGTAGGTGGAATGTAAGGTTGTTCATCCTCATCACCAGTATCGTTGTCTCCACCAGTGTTGTTATCATCATCACCAGTATCGTTGTCTCCACCAGTATTGTCATCTCCATTGCAGTCTTTTTGAGCAAGTCCAAGAATGTTATACTCAACTACACCTCGGGCATTACCATAGTTCATCATGAATAAGTTTCCATTATGGCCAAGACCGACATTATCGCCACCATGTCCCTGGACCCATCCATGAACATCGCTTAATATCGCATCTTCAGTATTTCCATCTGAAATTTCTAGAGTCGAATCTCCACCAAAATCAATAGAATGGTAATTCCCTCCATAAGCTAGCGCGACTCCTGGTTGACGGAAAACAAAACCAACATATTGATCTTCGGATGTAATCAATGTATTTACAAAATCTGTTACATCTAAAGTGAATACATCTTCTCCATTGTATGATACATTCTTTACAAAGACACCACTCTGGTAATCTGAATTTGTTAGAACTCCATCACCAGTAAATCCATAAATTTCCCATGTAATTGGATAAACCACATAATCTGTTGTATGTGTATCAGAACGTGTTAATTCAATATTTGCGGTACATACATCGTTGTCTCCGCCAGTGTTATTGTCTTCGCCAGTATTGTTGTCGTCATCACCAGTCTTGTTACCACCTGTACTATTTGATTGGATTGTAAAACAAGCAGTATCATCATCAACAGGTGTGTATGTATTACCATCATATACCTTTAACAATGCTTCCCAGCAATAATCGCCCAATGGAAGACTCAGAGATGAATAGTTCATTCCAAAAGTACTGCCATCTTCACTAATTGGGAAACCCCAGTGTCCATAAGGACCTAGCTGTTGAACACCTAAGTTCATCGATGCCCAGTTATTTCCTCCACCCCATCCTTGAATATCGTAATTCATACCGTTTGAATTATTCAACCATGCGATTAAGGACATTGAATTATTGGAAGGAATCCAACAAGTGTCAAAATATCCATCGAATTGATCTCCTATGTTGTAAACAGAATTTACATCAGTGATGTTGACTAAACCATCAATTGGCAGTATAGAACTCACACAACCCATGCCAGCATCGTCATCTCCTAGGTCATCTTCTAATACACATTCATATACATCTCTAATAGAATCATATGAACCAGAGTTACCTCGATTCCGGAATGTTATTTCCTCATTAAAAGTTCTTAATTCAACAGAGATTGTGTTTGGCCAGAACTTTTGACAGTACTCTAGTTTACGGTCACCATAACCTTCTGCTCCCCACTGCGCATGTGTCCCTCCACCAGACACACCATCGGAATCGGTCATCCAGACACCATTTTCATTGTGCTGGTTAACCTTTCCAGACCAGAATGAGATTCTAGGTGTAGTATCATTTTTAGTATCATTCAGTGGTATGACAATAAGCATTCCAGACTGTTGAACCGGATCCCCATTTATCGATTCTGCATCAAGTTCCCAATTGACTAAAAGTCGATTCGCTAGAGCTCCAGTTGCATCCAATGTCAAAGTACTTGCTGCTGAACTTACGAAGAACGTTGATGCTTGTGTTGGGATACGATCAGTTGCGGAATTGTAAGGGCTGATACCATCCTGGTCTACCACTTTGAAAACAGTTAATTCAATAGTTCCTGAATCTAGGTTTGCTACACAGTCAATGTCCATTGTATATGTTTCAGGCTCCACAATGATTCTAGTGAGTTGCCCGTAAATCCTTTGCCCGAAGTCTTCTATGTCTTGTGAATCATAAATGTCGCCTTGACTATCGGTAAGTGATAGGTCACAGACATCTTCAATTCCACCCATGTATGTAGGGCTTGCTGAAGCAAATGCGGTTAATGGTGCTAACAAAAATATCAATGTAACTATGATAGTTTTTGTCAATTTCTTCTTTGAACTTGCAAGTTTTTGCATGCTTAATTATGTGTCATCCGAAGTATATGAATCAAAGTAAGGGCTCTGTTGGGATATCCCAAATTAATCAATTCCTGCGATGGTATAGGCTTAGAATAAATGACCAAATTAAAAATTACAACCAAACAATGGGCAATGATTGCTTTAGTGCACCGAGTTCTTCACCACTATAGACAGGTTTTCCATCTTGTTTCAGAGTGTTCATTATCAGCCATAGAACGCCATTCCAGGCGTTCGGTGCAACGAATATTTCAACATGACCACACGCAGCAGCCTCGAGTAACCTTCCTTCCTCAGTATTGGTATCAAATAAAGCACGGACTAAATTTGCCGCTTTGAATTCAAATCCTTTTGGTCTCCAATCCATCATGAGTTTCACACCTTGAATGGAGCTAGATTTAATCGGTCAGCCAATTGATCAACAGGGACATCTGCAATATCTTTCATTCGCTGGCGCAAAGTGTCTATTTCACCTTGCATCTTTGCGATTTTGTGAGCACGTACCATGTCGTTTAGCAAATCGTTTACACTTCTATGTCCACTACTAGTTCGCATTGTGTTAAGTTGTCTTCTTACTTCATAACTTACGCTAATCGATGTCATTCCTTCTGCAGTCATATCTCATCCCTGTTACGCTGTGCGTTCTATAGCATACTTAAGCCACGCGAAGCAAGTTTAGCAATAATTAGCAATTATGCCACCTTTTTAGTTAGGCGGGGGAGTGAGATTTTGACGGTTTTGCCTATCTAATAATAATCTTGGAACTTCATTAACTCCAAACTCTCTTCTCATCTCTAATGTTCTTTGATGGAATTCTTTAGCCAAAGTCCAGTATTCGAGTGAACCTGCTCCAGAGCCAGAGTTTGTTGGTTTATTGAGAATAACAGTAGGTGCACCACTCCATGGGGCTTCTGCGACCTTTACCAACCTTCTAACAGTGGTATTGAATAGTTTGTTAGGCATTTTGGTATTGACTTGGTCACAAACATGGCGACTTAATTTAGAGCGGGAATCAACCATGGTCATCACCACTCCAAAAATCTTCAATTGGCGATTAATTCTTCTTTGGATCATCTTGATCGAATTCATCAGCATGCTAAATCCTTCTAGAGCATAGTATTCCGCTTGAACAGGGACCATTACCCAGTTAGCAGCACACATTGCATTTATCGAAAGTAATCCTAAACTAGGTGGTGTATCGATGATAATATAATCAAAATTGTCAACGATTGGAAGTAACGCTTCTCTAAGTCGCGTTTCTCTTCCAATCTTGTGGCTCAATTCTATTTCAGCTCCAGACAAATGAATGTCGCTTGGTAATAACCAAAGGTTTCCAGATGTAATATTTGCAGGCGCTTTCTTACCACCATTACGTAAACTCCAAGCCGCTCTCATCGCTTCTGTTAATTTTTTAGGAGATAATAGATACTCATCCATTAGTGGCAATTCATCTCCTAAATCGTTACTCAACAAATCATATGTGGTTTTTTTGACTGATTTTTTCTCCACACCAAATGATGTTGCACAATTTCCTTGAGGGTCTAAATCGATTAACAGAACCTTTGCAGGAGGTAGTCCCATTTTCCTATTCCCCTTCGCTAGGGCTGCTGCTAAATTAACAGCAGTAGTAGTCTTTGCACAACCTCCTTTTTGATTTGCAACTGCTACAACCATTTTGTACGGATTCATGTAATCACCTCTTACGATGTTGACGAGGGGACTCCCCCCCTTTCAATGCAAGCCTTGAGATTGGCCAAATCAAGCCGATTGAATAACAGGTACTGGAACTTCGGACAGGATTTTTCTGACAATATGCATACCAGTAATTCCTCGTATCTTCGCTTCCGGCTTCATGTTAATTCTGTGGCTAATAATTTGTAGTGCAATACCTTTGATGTCATCTGGAATTACATAGTTGCGTCCAGCAATTGCTGCTGCTGCACGTCCAGACTTGAATAATGCCTGTGAAGCACGAGGTGATGCACCATTTGTTACTCGGTGGTCTTCACGTGTTCTCTGGACAACTTCAACGATATAGGATAGAATTGCAGGGTCTACATGAACTGTTTCCAATGCTTTCTGCATTGCAACAACCTTCTTTGGAGAAGTAATTTGCTCAACATCGTGACCATCTTTTCCACGCATCTTTCTGCGAGCCAAGATCGCCTTTTCTTCAGCACGGTCTGGATAGCCCATACTCATCTTCATCAAGAAACGGTCCATTTGTGCTTCAGGAAGCGGATATGTACCTTCTTGTTCGATTGGGTTTTGAGTTGCAATAACAACGAATGGTGCAGGTAACTTGTGAGTAATACCCTCAATAGTAACCTGCTTTTCTTCCATCGCTTCAAGCAGAGCTGCTTGAGTCTTTGGAGGCGCTCTGTTAATCTCGTCAGCTAGTAGAATGTTGGTGAATAGAGGTCCAGCTCGTAACTTAAAGTCTCCAGATTTTTGGTCATACATGTATGTACCCATAATATCTGAAGGAAGTAAATCTGGAGTGAATTGAACACGCTTGAATTTACATCCAAGTGCTTGAGCAAAGGTATTGGCAAGGAGTGTCTTTGCTAGTCCAGGGAAATCTTCAAGCAACATGTTTCCATTGCTCAGTATACCAACAGTAACTCTTCTCAAATTTTCATTCTTTCCGATGATTACTTTACTAACTTCATTCATCAAACTGTTAGAAATTGCTGCTACAGTTGCAATCAAGTCTTGTGCTTGGCCTGCTGGTGCTGCAGCCTGTGTTGGTTGAAATCCTGCTTCCATGATAATTAACCCCTAAGGACATATTGCGTCCCTACCTTTCCGTATATGAATGTGCGCGGTAATTATGTCGTTAAATCTCATGCCAATTCTTCGCCGAAAACGCACCATTGCCCCTCATTAGTCTATATTATTCATCATGTCGGAACAATGTTTAAGGGGGCTTTTGAAATCACAAGGGTATGAGTCATTTTTCAAAGGTAATATTGTTGGCAATTATCACCATTTTATTACTACCTGCAGTGCAAGCAGAACAAACATTTCCTATTGAACCGGAAGGAGAATGGTATGTTTTAGATGCTGCAGATTTGTTTGATAACCAAACTGAACAGAGGTTTTCTTTGCAATTAGCTGAAATTAGAAATCAGACAAATACACTTGTTAGAGTGGTTACAATAGAATCAATGGCTGATTATGGAGTGGATGAAGGCCGTGAATATTTCATGGGTGATAGTGGATATGCAAGACAAATGTTCCAGCATTACAATATGGAAGGGAATGAAGAAAAAGCAATATTAATCACCTTTTCAGAGCAGGATAGAAAATTCAAATTCGTAATGCCAGACCACAATGAAATTCAACAAAAAAGGTCTGGTGAAGTGTATTACGATGTTGTGCAGCCAGCCCTTTCTAATAATGAATGGGAATGGGGGACGGAGTTAGCAATTCTCTATGCGGAAGACATCATTGAAGCAGAAGCAGTTGATGATTTGATTGTATTGGCAATGTTTTTGATTCCATTTATTCTATGCATCACTTTATTCTATTTGGCTTACAATAAAGCTAAACGTTACAAAACAACTGGACTTGAAGCTGTGATTGCAGAACAAAGAATGATTCAAGAAATGACAAAGGCAAGAGGAATGAAGGTAATGGAGCATTTGCAGGAAAAAGAATCTGGTACCTTCCAAATGGAATTCTTAGATCAATTAAACACAGTCACTGAAGGTTATCCATCTCCTGTAGCAGGATCGGAAAGAGATTACGCAAAGGAGGCGATAGTCTATAAAATCAAGAAAGAATTTGATAAGGCCTCTATTGGAATAAATACTAGAGCAGATGAGTTAGGAATTGGATATGATTTACCATTAGAATATGCTGAAGCAGAACAAGATTTAATCGAATTAAATAAATTTGAAGCATTTGCAAAGGCTACATTCCCATCGCCAATTGCTTTCGGATTGATTATTCCTGCTGTCATTGGATTCTTTAATTTCTTAGATAGGCCGATGGATGCGTTCTATTTTTATGATGACCTTGTTGGTTTTGTTATTGTATTTTTAGTAATCACAGGATTCGCAATCGCAGTGTATAGGGCAATGCGAGAAGATGTCGGCATATTTTTTCCAATAGCATTCTTGGTTAACAAAAGCACTGAGGTTCACAAACTTGGGACTTCCGGATGGGGCGGTATTAGTTCCAGCAGGCTATCTTCTGGAATTGTATTAACTGGGATGACTGCAGCAATGATAGTCTCTCCTAGATGGACTGTCACAGTGTCAGGTGTTGATGAATATGGAAATAACATGTATGACTACAATGAGCACAGTCACAGTAGTGGCGGTAGTGGTTGTGGCAGTAGTTGCGGTAGTAGTTGCGGTGGCGGTTGCGGCGGTGGCGGTTGCGGCGGCGGTGGCGATTTCTAAGTAAGCGAAGGTGCGAAAATGGCAGTTGAAATTCTTGAATCTCCGGTTGAGGGAATAATTCCAATTGAGACTCATCGAAGATTGCTGGATTATCATATCGGGCCAGTGGACATTGAATTAACATTCAATCATAGGCTGGCCCACGAAAATGGCTGGAGTCATGGCTATGCAGATTATGTGGTTGAAGAATACAAGCGATTCGCCTATTTGTGCACCCATGGCAATCAAGTCTGCACTCCCTCAAAAGATGTAGATCAAGCATGGCATTTACATCTAACCTATACCAATGATTATTGGAATATTTTTTGTCCTAAATTACTTGGTAAAGATTTGCACCATGGCCCTACAATCGGTGGAATGGAAGATGAAATGAAGTATAGACAACACTACATTGAAACTTTGCAATTATATGAATCTGTATTTGGACGTAAACCTCCAAGCAATATTTGGAAAGACGTTGATACAAGATTTTCCCATGATAGTAACTCGCAATGGGTTGACTTAGCAAGCAATATCATTACTTCAAAAAATAGCCTTTTGATCAAGGTAACTTCTGCGGTACTCATTGGAGTATTGCTTGGGTATTTGTTCCCTTTTTAATAACGGCTCAACAAACATAGTGACGGAGCGGAATTAGTCTTAAATACCCTACGAAACGTGTAATGTTTATGGTCGCAGAGATTCACGATGTTTTGAAACAAGGTCCGTATTCTAATTGGAACGAATTGCATGAACAGATCTCGCAAATTGACGAAAGTACCACTGCTAAAGGCGATGCATTTGAGCAATTTTCTTATTTTTACCTTCTCTATCACAAAGATATATACGAAATCGAGGAGATTTGGTGTGATAAAGTTCCAAACCGAGAAATTCCGGATTATTTTAAAGATCAAAAAGGCAAGTATAGGATTGGAGCAGGGAAAGATATAGATCATGGGACAGATTTAGTCGCCCAACTAAAGGGATTTGAGGAGCCTCACGAAGCATACCAGGCTAAATTTCGTTCAGATTACAGCACCCACCCGTCATCTCATGAATTGTCAACTTTTTGGAATGATTCTGTAAGATTTGAGCGAAGACGAATTATTACTTCATCTGATACTGTCGCTAATACCGATAAAAATACTGACTACTTTGATAATGCCGCTCATCATATTTACAGAGGGGACTTTCTAAATATTTCTGACCCAGAAGATTTCTTTGCTAAGCTCCATGAATGGGCAAATGACCAAGAAAAAGTCCCAGAGAGAACACTGTATGAACCTCTTGACCATCAAGAAGAAATGATCAAAGATGTTGTTGCTGGTTTTGTTAAATTAAAGAAAAAGCAAGACCAGCGTGGAAAATTAATTGCTGCCTGTGGAACAGGGAAAACCCTAGCAGCATTATGGATTACAGAACATTCTGACTTGGATATCTCTAATCTATTGTTCCTTGCGCCAACAATAGAATTGACAGCTCAAACTTTTAGAGAATGGGCAATGCAACATAAAGAGGAATTTGATTTCCTTATCATTTGTAGTGATGATGATGCAGGCAATGTTGGAGAAGATAATTCAGATATTCCGGTATCAGATCTAGGAATTAGAGTAACAACAGATGTTCATGAAATCTTGGGTTTCCTAGATATGAAATCCGATAAGAGGAAATATGTATTCAGCACTTATCAATCATCAGATAGAATTAGAGAAGCGATGGAACTTACGACGGCATTCAAATCATTTGATTTGATAATATTTGACGAAGCACATAGGACTGCATCAAAAACATTCGATCCTAAAGGAGGCATGCAAGTAGCAATTGATAACACCAAAATTGATTCAAAACGTCGATTGTTTATGACGGCTACAGAGAGAATACAAACTCCAAGAGTGAAAAAGTACCTTGAAACTGCTGGCAAAGATTATTTTTCAATGGATGATGAGGACAAGTATGGTACTACCTTTCACTCCCTAACATTCGGCAAAGCGATTAAGCAAAAAATCATTGCAGATTATCGAATTATTCTTGCAGGATGCGACTATCAAGGGGAGGATGAAGATGTAATTTTAGATGCTATTGTGGAAGTCAACGGGATAAGTAAACCTTTGACTTATCTTGAAGTATACCAAGCTCTTTTCGTTTCTAAACTTATAGATGAAGGAACAATTAGCAAAGTTTTGACGTTTCAAAACACCGTTGCTAGGGCCCAGGCTTTCTCATATCTATTAAGAACAATTAACGGGGTATCAGATATCAATATTGATGCCATATGGGGAGAAGAAGGAATCGCTAGTCGTAGAGAGAAAAAATCACAGTTTGGATTGGCTAAAAAAGCAGTTCTATCAAATGTACGTTGTCTATCAGAAGGGGTAGATTTACCGATGATAGATTCAGTAGTATTTTGTGACGACCGCAGTTCACCGATTGATTTAATCCAAGCTGTAGGAAGAGCACTTCGTATGAAGAAAGGTGAAGATAAAGTTGCTACTATTCTAATACCAGTTCCAATTCCATCGGATACCAAAACATTGGATGATGTTGATTGGGATAATGTACCAGGAATGACTACTTTTCACGAGATTCTTCAGGCATTAAGAGATCAAGACGGTATTTTAAATGAAGAAATAGAAGAGATTCATGTCCAATCTACAAAAAGCACATTGGGTAAAAAAAGAAGTAGCGGTAGTGCAAAGACACAAGGGAAAATATTGGTAATCCCACCACCTTCTTTGAAGATTAATTTACATGATATGTGGGATAAAATTGGGATACGTATTTCCGCAGCGAATTTCCGTAAAAAGGGAGAAAAATCTATTTTTGTGTTTGAAAAACCAGGAGATAGAAAATCCAAACATAAATCAAAGTTTGCTTTATTTGGAAATTATAATATTCAAAACGGAATGAAAAATGAGTGTTTAGAAGTTATTGCACAATTATCAGTTGATAGAAAACCGATTTTAAAATCCACACTTAAGACATATGCTTCTTCTGAGGGCAACAACACTGCATCAATGCTCATCTCAATCGGAGCAGTGAAAGAAATAGATAGAAATACTGTTGTGATTACGTCTTTGGGCCTTAGATTAAAATCTCATCCAGAGCAATGGGATGATGTTGTAATTAATCAAGCATTAATTTTTTCCAAGAACGGTATTCTCCCATATCGTTTAATTCTTAACATTTTATCCGAATACAGGTTTTTGAATTATCATGAGTATCTATTGGGAATTAGTCAGATAGAAGTTATTGGAATACTGCCTGATTTTGAAAAAATGCATAGCACAATTACTTATTTGAGGAAAAATTATCCAAATGGATTAGGCGGAATTCCAGATGGTAGACATGAAGAAACTATTGCCGAACTTGAAAGTAATGGGATCGCTATTAATGTTGAAACGAAAGACATATGGTCATCAGGAACTACTCAAAGAAATTATTGGGGATATCTTAGATCTTGTATGGAAGTATTGCCCTTTATTTCAACAAAGAATGACCCGGACAAAGGCCTGATAATATATCTAAAAAGTAAAGAAGCATTGAAGGAATTGAAGATATCGCTTATAGATTCCTCCAAAGCCCTAGGGAAGGAATATGGTTCAGCAAGCTCGTGGTGGTATACCTCTCCAGAAGAAGAAGATGATGATGATGATTACCCGTTTTAATAATTAGAGAGATTGTTAATTATTGATTCACTTTCACTTTTTATTCATCCGCCCCCTTGCTAAATGATAATTAACCATCGGCCTTGAAATTGTCTTATCATAGTTACATATGCAGGTGGATAATTGATGGTAAATATTCAACCTATACAATATTCTGTTAAGGCTAAAACACATAGTGCCCCTTATCAAATGCACAAGTACTATGCAAGAAGGCCATACAATGTCTTTAGAAATTTAATAGAGCATTATTCCAAGCCGGGAGATTTGATTCTGGATTGCTTTTGTGGTGGAGGTGTGACTCTATTGGAAGGCTTGACTGTTGACCGTAAAATAATTGCAGTCGATCTAAACCCACTAGCGACTTTCATTACAAAGATGCAAATACAACAAATTGACATTGATTCATTGGAGGAATATTTTAGTGAATTCCGCAAAATATGCGAGGACGAATATAGTAAATATTACTTTCAAAAAACTCCCGATGGAGAACAAGAAGTAGATTGGGTAGAGTACATTTATGAGGTTGAGTGTCCAAAGTGTGAATCATCAATATTACTCTCAGAAGAAAATAAAGTTCGAAATGGTTATTACACTTGTAATAATTCCAAATGTGAAAGTAACTTAACCCAAAAAGGGCTTAAGAGAACTGATTGTCGACCCATATCGACAGCACCTTCAAGACTTAGTTATACATTAGAGAATGATACTAAATTGCATAACTTATCACAGAATGAGAAAATAATTATTTCTCAAGCAAAGTATGACTATACAATACATGCTGATTTACAGGAGATAGATATTGAAGTTCCTTCAAATTGGGACAGATGGCATGAAGATTGTTTACCACAGAAAGGAGTACATAGATTTCCGGATTTTTTTACAGAGAAAAATTATTTCATCAATGTAATGATTTTTAATAAAATACTTGCAATGGACAAATCAGAATTTAGAGATTTACTTTATTTCGCTTTTAGTTCATCTTTAAGATATACCAACAAGATGTCTAGAGTTGTACAAGATTGGGAAGGAGGAAACCCAACATGTATGGATAAACATGCATATTGGTTGCCAAATATTTTTGTGGAAACAAATATTTTACATTACTTAAAAAAGCGAATGGGAAGTGTGGTTAAGGGAATGAAATACATCCAAGAAACAATACCAAGCAACAAAAAAGAGGCCAATTCATTCGAAGAAATCATCGAGGATGGCGATTATATGATACTAAATCAGAGTTCTAGTCGTCTTTCGATTCCTTCGGAGTCGATAAGCGCAGTTATCACAGACCCGCCTTATGGCAGTAATGTTCAGTATGGGGAATTATCTGCATTTTGGAATGTTTGGTTGATGCAATATTTGGGCCTTGATAATTTTCAATATTTGGACGAAGAAGCAATATCAAATCGGAAACTGAAGAAGATTGAAGGGAAAAACTCGCAACATTATGAGGACATGTTATTTTCAATTTTTTCTGAAGCGAACCGAGTCCTGAAACCGAATGGATATCTTGTATTTACTTTCAACAATAAGGATATTGACATTTGGGTCCGGATGCTTAGAGCAGTAGTGAAATCTGGCTTTATTTTACCCCGAGATGGACTAATTTACCAAAAATACATCAAAGGTTATGAAAATACAGCTCACCTGAAATCAGAAGGAAATATCCAAGGAGATTATATTTATTCATTCATCAAAGGCAGTATTGCATATTCCGAAGATATTAACCTTAATTTATTCGAAACCGAATTAACTCAGACCATTCATGGGTGTGTAGAAAAATTATTCTTACAAAAATCAGAATATAATACTCCAACTCTATATCAGTATATTTTCAGTGAAATTGTCTCGATGCTAATGAAGTATCTTCATGCTGAACAGTATGTAGGAGAAAAAGTAGGTACTAACCTTACAAAAACATCTATTGACAAAATTCTTGAATTAGTTCTCAATAATGATGATCACATATGGACTTTAAAGGACGGTGATTAATTGTCTGAGATAAAAAACCGCTACCACCCTTATCAAAACAATGAATTGGGGCAGTATATTCAGTCTCTTGAGACTCGATATAATATAAAGGATGAAATTAATTTCTTTAGTCAATTAGTCAACTTTTCCAAAAATGTTGATGCCCCTTATCATCGTTGGTTTAAGTACAGAGAAGGTTTTTCTCACACTCTTGTTTCGGAATTGATAAAGAGAAGTGAGATTACTTCTGATGAATACATAATCGATCCTTTTTGTGGTAGCGGTACAACAGTTTTGGAAGCTAAAAAGTTAGGTTTTTCCGGTTTGGGCATTGATATCAACCCGATGTCTACATTTACTTCTCTAGTAAAATGTAGGACTTATGACGACAATGAAATTCAAGAAATAGAACAATGCTTAGAAGAAATTAAAGAACTCTATCCCGAAGAAATAATAGAAGACGAAACACAAGAAAAATATGCAATTTGTGATAAATTTTTTAGTTCTCATAATTTTCAACAGTTATTGAAAATACGCCAAGTACTGAATTCATTGGATACTATAGGAAAAATTTCTGACTTATTTCTTTGCGGCTATCTTTGTATTATTGAAGAAGTTTCAGACAGAAAAAGGGATGGTAATGGCTTGAGAAAGAGAACTTCTAGAGTTACCAATGTTGTTAATCATTATGTTGAAAAAATCCAATCAATGCTAACCGATATCAAAAATAAACGACTTAAAAACAGTATATTTTCAGATATAAAATTAGGAAACGCGACCGATATGACCGCGATTTGTAGCGAATTAATTAATGCAGAAGTCACTCCCGGTGCTATCATTTATTCCCCACCTTATCCGAATTCATTCGATTATTTTGAATCCTACAAAATGGAATTGTATCTTGGGGATTTTATTGAAAACAGTAGTGATTTGGCAGACCTAAGAAAACAAGCGATTCATTCCTTTGTTCGTCCCGGTGTGAATTTGAAACAAACTCCAAAATACATCAATTGGATGAGTCAAGAGATTGAATGTGCAATACCTGAAAAAGAAGAAAGAACCGGTAAAAAGGACATTCGTACTCGTAAAGTTCCTGCTATGATCATAGGCTATTTTGCAGATATGGAGGAAGTAATCAAACAAAGTTCACAAACCCTAAGTGAAGGGAAAAAATGCTACATTGTTGTAGATCAAAGTGCGTATCTTGGAAAAATTGTACCGACTGATTTATTCCTTGCCGAAATTGCCGAAAATTATGGATTTAGTGTAGAGGAGATAATAGTGTGCAGAAGGGCAAGAACCTCACCACAACAATTGAAATTATACCCTTACTTAAACGACCTTCTGCGGGAAAGTATCGTAGTTTTGAAAAGACTTGCATAGAAAAGATCATCTTCCCCAGAAGTGATTCACTTTGCGGTGTAATTTGATTAACTGTTCAAAAATTTCCTGCTCTTTAGGATCTAATTCAATATTCTTTAATCGCTTTGCATGAGATTCAGGGACATCGACATAGAATTCATCCAATTCCTCGATATGTCTTCCAACGGTTGGTCCATGGACTGCAACAGCTAACTCATCGCCTGTAGAGCCTTCTTTGACATCATCTCCGTCACGCGTCCGCAATGATTTAATTTGACCAACAGGAGTTCCATCTAACTTCATAATTTTCTGACCGATGTGAACTCGTCCACCAACAACTCTCATTCCAACAATCGCTGGCCCTTTCGCTCTAAATGTGTGATCTCTTAGATAGAGGAGTTGTCCTGGATAAACCAAGGATTCTCTCAATTCAGCCTCAATTTCAGCCTGTAATTTCTCTCTCCACTCTTCATATTCATCTAAGACGTGGTAAATTATCTCACCACTAATGAAGTTAATTTCAGAGTCTCCAGATTTCAAACCATCAGTGACTTCGGAATTTGCTTTGGTAGAAAAACCTAAAATTATTTTGTATAATGGATCTTGAGCACTCTGTGCCATCAAAATATCTTTTTTATTTACTACTCCAACCGTTGCTCTACGGACAGGAATCTTCAATTTGAACAATTCAAATGCAAGTGCTTCTAAACCACCAACCGTATCAGCCTTAATGACAATTCCTTTCTTTTCTTCTTCAGCATCTTGACAAGGACCTTCCTCTTTGACGTGGGTCTTGAAGTCAGTTCGAGAGAATACTTCACTACATTGAGTACACATAATTGGCATTTGATTGAAAACACCTCTCCATTCATCCCGTATTGCTTGCTTAGCAATTTTTATCTCTTCTTCTGTATTTGCGATATGAAGAGTAGTTCCAGGAATTGTACCTTCCATATTCGGTGCAACAATTTTGACTCCGCAAGCAGCCTCCACGCCATCGTAATTGACCCAACGCTTACCTGCGTCACGCATTTCAGACATACCCTTAGGACGCTTCAATCCCTTGATATGCGTTTGATATGGACCATCAGGACCAGCCAGCATAATCTTGTCTCCAACCTTTAATCCACCACGGTAAAGAATGATGTCAATGGTTTTGCCCATTCCTATCTCTTCTCTAACCTCAAGAACAGTGGCTTGGGTTGAGCCCAAAGTATCAGTTAATCTCTCCTCTAAAAACCTCTCAGCCAAACCAACAGTGACCGTCAATAAATCTTGAAGTCCTTCGCCTTCTTTAGCACTCATAGGAACTAGTGCAACGTTATTACGGAAATCTTTGATCAGGTCATATCTTTCAATATTGAAACCATGCTCAGCAAACTGTCCAAGTAACTTCCAATATCTAGCTTCGAACAAATCTGTTACATCGCTACGTTGATTTTTTGATGATTCAATAAAAGAACGGCCCTTTTCACACATCCATCCATGAATTCGGTCTATTTTGTTACCAGCGATTACAAAGGGAGTTTTTGAATCACGTAATACTTTCAAAGATTCAATAGTCTGCGGTTGCAACCCCTCCATGATATCTATGACCAGTATTGCGATATCGGATACTGAACCACCTCTATTACGAAGTGAAACGAATGAATGATGTCCCGGAGTGTCAATGAAAAGTAATCCCGGTGACTTGAATTTATTACCCTTCATCATCTCTGAACAGGTTTCATTGAGAATATCTGCTGGAACTTCAGTAGCACCAATATGCTGAGTAATTCCTCCAGCCTCTCTATCCATGACACTGGCTTGACGCTCACTACCGATAGAGCGAACTAAATCTAAAACACTGGTTTTACCATGGTCAACATGGCCTAAAACAGAAACGATTGGTTGACGGTTATGTCCTTTCTCAACTTCTTCAACCACTTGCTCAGCGATATCAGGCTCAAGTGAATCAGAGTTATCCTGCTCTTCCGTCATATTCCTCACCGTCCGTCCAGCAGGTGGTTGAGCTGGTTTGTTTCACTCGTAGACCCAAGCGCCCATCAAGTTGTCCCATTGCATGAGACCTTCAGGGAACCAAAGGTTTAGTTCAAACGCAGCTGTTTCAGCAGCATCAGAGCCGTGAATCATATTGTAACCCATGTCCATGCCAAAGTCACCTCGAATAGTTCCAGGTGCTGCTTCACGTCCATTAGTTGCACCGATTAAGGTACGAGCAACAGCGATTGCATCAACGCCAGTCCAAGCCATACAAACTACAGGTCCAGATGTTACGAACTTGATTAATCCAGGGTAGAATGGGCGTGCTGCGTGACATTCATAGTGTGTTTCAGCGGTTTCCTTACTTGGAACAACAGATTTCAATGCGACTAATTTCAGTCCTTTGCGCTCAAATCGTCCAATAATTTCTCCAACAAGTCCACGTTGTACGCCGTCAGGTTTGATCATGATGTATGTAGTTTCCATAGTGTTCACCAAAGCGAGCCACCAGCGGCTCCTTTAAAACCAAATCCCTCAACGAAACTTGAATTAACATTACAATAACATCTATTGATGCAATTGTTGGTAACAGTGTCCCAAAGGGACTGCTGGGTAATAATCTCAAAGAGAGAAATCAATTACTGCCCTTGACAAAGTGGCGTGTCCACTTTACCTTGCGGCTATTTCTCTTCAGTTTGATCATGTTCTTGCGGGCCTTGGAGTTCTTGAACCACATGATGCTTCCATCACGTCGAATAAACATCATTCCAGTCCCAGGTTCGATTTCCTCACCAGAGAAAGTACAAATTCTGCGTTCAGGCATAATATTCACCGTCCTCCAATCTTACGGGCCTCGCGACCTGTATCCTTGAGCATCAATAAATCGCCAACGCGAATTGGGCCCAATACATTTCGAGTAATGATGCGACCCACGTCACGTGGGTTTGGCGCATCGTTGACACGGACCTTGACTTGAGTAGCTTCTCCGGTCATACCTGTACGACCGACAATTTCTACTACTTCAGCAGGCCATCCACCTAGTTCTTCGCTCATAATTTCCATCTCCTAATAATAATGGACTCACGCCTTTAAGGCTGCGATGAGCTCTACAACTTCGTTGAATTTTTCTTGTGCACCTTTGGTGATTTCCATAACAGCGATTGATGCTGCTTGAACACCTTTTGGAAGGTTTGCTTCCTGTGCAAGGAATTCTTGAGAAGGAACATATCCGTATGGGATTCCTTTCTCTTCACAAATTAGAGGAATGTGAGCCAATAGTTCTGGTGGGTTCACATCTTCTGCAAGAATGATGAATTGAGCGGTTCCGCGCTCAGCCGTCTTAGTCACTTCATTGCTGCCTCTTTTTAGGCGGCCGTTTGTGTTTGCAGTAATCATCTCGTAGATTTTATCAGAGACTTCGCTTGGGGTTTCAAATTTTACGTGTACATTCATTGGATATCACTCCGTCCTCATGTAAGGCAGTCTTGCGCCTATACTCACATATTAAAGCGCGACGGTTAAGACAATAAACCAAATTCCAGTACTAATTGCCTAGTAAATGCCCACAAAGAGATGCACTAGGCCTAATTTTTCCATTCTAATGTTTCCATTAATTGGTTGACTCCACGTGCTAAAGCCGGTCCGCCGGAGATGACATCTCTAGGGTTGGATAAACTACCAGTAGCATGTACTCCGTCAACATATCTTAGTAGCCTGGCAATAGCACCACCGGTGAATAATCCATGTGAACATGCAGCGTGAACTTCGATTGCTCCTTGACTTCGTAGTGCTTCAGCTGCACGACAAATTGTGCCGCCGGTAGCGATCATATCATCGACAATTGCAACCTTCTTGCCATCAACATCCAAATCCTTTGCCTTGTGGATAATTGTATGAGCGTCTATTCGAGTCTTTTCCAGATAACTAAATTGGCAATTGATAGTTCTTGCAACTTCACTGGCTCTCTCAATTGCACCTTTATCTGGTGATAAGATGAAATCAGGTGCTACAGTCTCTTGTAAATGCTTAGCGAGTTCAGGCATTGCGGAAGTAAATGCTACAGGAACTGGCAAATCTTCCAGTACCTTAGGGGCATGTAAATCAAAAACGACAATCCCATCACAACGAGATGCCATTAATTGGCCGATAGCACGTGCAGAAATTGCTTCCCCCGGTTTGAATCTCTTATCTTGTCTAGAATATCCGAAGTATGGTATTGCAAGAAGGATTCCTGGGCCGACGTCAGGTAATTGTTGAGGTCCGATTTCTCGGAGGTTTTCCATCTTGCCACTTCGGACATCATTGATCGCCTCCAACATTAGTAATGTTTCAATAATTCCAGCATCAGGAAATGTGTTGGAAACCAATACTACTGGTTCACTTCGCACATCCTCTATTATTTCTTCAGGAATGCGAGTATAGCCCTCAGTGTCAGGAAAACGCCTAGTTTCAAGACTGTGATGAGTCCATCCCAATGCTTCAGCAAGTTGGGTTGCAAGCAACCTCGAATTACTTCCGGATAGGACTACCATGGGTGCTGCCTCATGTATGGGTGAGCGCCGCCCCTTCATGTTCTTTACTTCTAAAATCAAAATCAGATAAGGATTGAAATTACAATAATAAATGAAATTTGGTGCGCGAGGCAGGACTTGAACCTGCGACCTCCCGGTTATCAGCCGGGTGCTCCAACCGACTAAGCTACCCGCGCTTGGGTAATTCCGCCGACTCGCAACCCCGTCATAAGAGTGACGGAATAACAGTACTGTGATGTCATTCGCTGTCAAGGCGAATCATATGGCGTTTTTGCCACATTCACTCTTCTTCTAAAGCATTGATTGTAATGTATGAAGGTAAGTTCAATACTTTACCAAATGTTCGCGATAATACGACTTCGTCAAGTTTGTCTCTTGTACGTGAAAAGGCAGTGATCGGAATTCGTATAAACGAATCAACGCCGAATTCTTTCTGTACTGCGATTCTGGTTCTTACTATTACGCCTTTGTAGGTTCGCTTTACTTTGAACAAATCAGTGATGACTCCAATTTCGTCACCTTGATTGTCTAGTACTGCTCTATCTAGCATTTCATCAGGTGCATACAATTTTTCATCAATTCGCACTGTGTTTCTCCATCTGCGTTGTAATTCACGCATTGACTTTGAAAGCCTTACAGTTCCATCGTTACGGATACTGTGTACTAGCTCCTTTGGTAGTGGAGCAAGTTCTGCAGGCTTGCGCATGTATTCTCCTGCAACCTCGGAATCGACTTGGATTCTCATAGATTGCACTCTGGCTTCGTTAGGATGATGTCGTTCTCCGACTATCGTCCCAACCTTCTTATCGTTCACATAAACATCTCTTTGGAGTAACTCCTGGATGTCGTATTTGTCTTTTGGCATTTTTCCCATCTCCTTGCTCCGGTGTAGTCCGGCTTACTTAATGCTCGTTCGTGGGGGGTCTTATACTCTTTGCATCTCTAAAAGTGATTTTCAATTGAAATGTCGTATAATTTTATGCTAATCCAATTGAAAAAACGATATGAATTCAATTTTGACTAATGTCGTATAATTAATTATACAATAGGAATTAAGGTATATTTGTCAGATGTGTAAGGTGGATTAATTTCAATTATGCTAGTATAGAGATTTATCTTTAATAGTGTTAAATCAACTATTTACTAATTGGAAAGTCATTATTTTTGCAGTTGGTGCTGACAGGTTATTCCAGATCGAGATGAAGATCAATTTTTTACAGCTTGGGATTAGAGATGCAGTGTCGAATTGCGTCACATACTTGATATAATTTTCCAATTGAAAATTAGATTTTGCAATTGAAGTTTTAAAGTATTGTCTGCACCCCTATCCGATGATCCTTGCCAGTTATGATGTCAGCATGGTTGCTTTCAAATGATGAAGGCTGCTGGGTAGAATATGGCAACCCCAGTCGTTCATCTTCGTGGCAGCGATAGTAGCATAGGCAGGGCAACCATCACTCGTCTGCTTCGTACAGATGCTAAGATAGTAATTCCAACTGCGGATTATCAATGGGCCATAGAGATGTATTCTACAGAATTAATTTATTCAAAATCACAATTTTTGAAATCGGAAGAAACAGCGATTACAGATGGCCACAGAGTCGTTTTGTTGGGTCTAGGGCCTTATTTAGATGACCTGGAGCAATCCTCAATTGGTGCAGATGGCAGTGAAACTATCTTGGTAACTGCGGGTTTTGATAAGACTGAAATAGATACTAGCGAAGTAGATTCTCATCTGATAATCAATCACATGCTTCCAAGTTCTTTCGATGATTCGTGGTGCTGCCCAATACTTCAAAACTGGTACAATGCGATAAAAAGCAATGACGCCATCGTATCTGATTCACGTCCAAGACATTGGTGGGTTTCAGAAATGGATGTAGCCGACTCCATTGTAAGAATTCTAGTAAGCGAACAACCATTCCCTAAAATTGCCAACATTTCTGGAAGGAGGGCATGGTCTGATGATCAAACAGTAGAGGAGATGAGAATCTTGTTTTCAAGAACTATGGCAGGAAAGAGCGGGGAGTTTTCGGCACAACACCTTACTACTCCTTCATCTCCAAAGATCGAGGTTGAAACATTGAGTGAAGTTAGTGATGAACAGTTTTCAAGACCTGATTTGGAATCTATTCACCAAGTATTAGTTGAATGTGATGGGGATGGTTGGAGGCCACTAATGCCAATACGTAGTGCATTAATGGTGTTTCTAATTGGGGCAATCGAACAATGATGATGAGATAGTTAATTTGCTGTGAGCGTTCCAATTAATGCTATGGCAAAACTGGTTGATGTCAATGATGAGCGCGGCGAAAGGATGAGTCCAACGCTGCCAGAGGGAATGAAGAACCTGATGATCGACATAGATGGAACAGTTTGTGAAGATGTTCCAAACGAAGAACCATGGCGCATGGAGTCAGCCGAATTGTATGAAGGGGTTGTAGAAATTATCAATGGCTGGTATGGGGAAGGACACATCATAACTTTCTTCACAAGTCGCTTGAGCGAGCATTCCGAAGTTACTGAAGCATGGTTGGATAAACATGGATTTCAGTATCACGGAGTTCTTTACAATAAACCAAGAGGTGGAAACTATCATTGGATTGATAATCACACTGTTAGAGCTACAAGATTTGAAGGTAAATTTACAAATTTTGTTAAGAAAACATTAGAGGTTGAAGTATTTGAGGAATGAGGTAAAGGCGAAGGACTCATGTCTTTGGCATTACTGGCATTGGTTGTGATGGGACGTCGTTGGTTCTCAAATTCCTATGCAGAGGCGGCAGGAAGATTTACAATTGCCTGCCAAGATTTGACATCTGCAGGCCATAAGGTGACTCACCAACGTTTGAAACTTGGAATGAAAGGTCCAGAGGCGGAGGAGTTAGCAATAGATATTGCAGTAATTGGTTCATTAGATTGTGGAAAGGCCATCATTTCAAGCAGTGGAGTGCATGGTGTTGAAGGCTACCCTGGTTCTGCAATTCAGTTGTCTATTATGGATAAATTGGCAAAATCTGAACCGTTTGAGGATCATGCCGTAATTTTCATTCACGCAGTCAATCCCTATGGAATGGCTTGGTGGAGGCGATTTAATGAGAATAATGTTGATTTAAACAGAAATTTCCTTCGCTTAGATGAACTGTATGGTGGAGTTCCCGATGGATACGAAGAGGTTAAGGATTTTATTAATCCAAAGACAGTTCCTAAGAAGAATGAATACTCATTCAATATTAGGGCCCTACTATTGATTTTGAAACATGGTTTTTCCAACCTTAAACAAGCTGTAGCAGAAGGGCAATATGAGTATCCAACAGCGATTCAGTATGGCGGTTCAAAGTTAGAACAAGGACCTTCCATGCTGATAGATTGGCTCAATATCAATCTCGCCCCGGTAAAACAAATATTTGCTATCGACCACCATACAGGGTTAGGTCCAAGTGGCCATGATACACTACTATTGCCACTTGAATTAAGAGAGAACGACTTCGATCGGTTTGTACAATTACAACAATTATTTCCTGGCCACATAGAATTATTGGATGCTAAAAGCGGTGTTGGATATGAGATAAAAGGAGATATTCATCAAGGTTTAGTCAATCGTTTTCCCAATATTTCTTGGACATATTTAACACAAGAATTTGGTACCTTCAAACCAACCAAAGTAATCAGAGCAAATAGAGATGAAAACCGTTGGACACAATGGGGCGACTATGTCGACGAGGTTGGTGCAAAGTCTCATTGGAGCAGACTGAGGTTACTTAGAGTGTTTAATCCGAATGATGCAAACTGGCAAAATAAAATAGTCACAAGGGGCAACACTGTGTTTGAAAGTGCAACTCAATATCTATTGACTCAGAAAGATAATTCTTGAATCACAGAGTTTGAGGTCCACCAGCGATCATTTCTGCAAGAGGTAGGACTTCTCCACGAAGACTTGGACCCATTGTAAGACTGCCATATATTCCCGAATTCGTTGGGTTGTGGGATAAAGCGAACCAAACTCTTCCATTCGCATCAATTTGCATGTCAAGGAAATCACCGAATCCACCACAGCGTTCGTATCCACAAGTAGGGCTTGCATCATCAAGAGGATCACTTGCCTCGTTTACCATCACAGTAGTAATCAGTGGAGTTTCATTGAAAGAATCTGTCATCATGGAAATGTATCCATGCCAAAGCCCATCCCCAGTTGTCCCAACATAGCCGAATGCAACCCTTCCAGCATCTCCCGCAATGATGACGGGGAAGCCAGTTCCTTCAAGGTGCGAAGGGGCGATCATTTGTGCTTCAGACCATGTATTTGCATCATCTAAGGAGTATGAAAAGTATGGTAAATTATCAATCCCCATCCACATAGCATAGACATTTGAATCAGGATCAACCGAAACTTGCGCTTCTTCAGCATTCCACGTATCAGCAGTTCCGCTCACTTCAGTAGGCAATACATGTTCACTCCATGTCAAAGCGCCATCCTCTGTTTTGTACATTGAATAACCACTTCCATCACAACCGTTTTGACCTCTGTAGAAGTTTCCATTTTCCGCTCCGATTATGTGTGCTGAGAGGCCACCGCTCTGGCAATCTATCGGAGCTCCGGGCAATTCAGGCCCCCAAGTCGCCCCACCATCTTGTGAAGCGGCGCATACAGGGAATGGGAAGTTTCCATTGATACAAAATACCCACAAAGTTTCATGCAATATTGCAGGATATGGTGCTGAAGCAATCGTTTGATGGTCTTGTACAGAATATCCAGTAGCAATCGTTGGCCCAGTCCATGAATCTCCTTCATTATCAGACCATTCTACAGTCATTCCAAGTAGGGCATGCATGTCAAATTTCATTATTCGATCTGTCCATGGGTCAACATAGATGTAAGGGTCATTGGAATTGGCTACTGGCAATACTGGGCCATAGACATTTTGACAAGAATAATCTAAATCAGTAGTCATTGAAGTCAATCCTGTGCATTGTACTACTGCAGTGGAGCCTGAAGGGCCATTACCGTGGCTGGCCATGTACAGATTACCTGCGGAAGTGATACCCATTGTAGGCTCAAAGGTACTCATGCCAATGCCATAATAACTTCCAGTAGAAAGTAATGGAATATTATCTCCACCAAGTGCTGAAGTGTTATTCATTGCATTTAATCCACCAGGATAGTGGTACCATGTATTGTTACCCAATTGATCTTTAAAGGAGAAAAAAGAGTCTTCCTCAACAGTTTCGCCCACTGAACCATCTGAGCCAAAGCAACCTGCTAGCATTGACATCGATACTAGGACTGTAAGAAAAGTAGCCTTGTAAACTGCTTTCATAATATCACCTTTGAGTTTTCATTGGCCGAAAAAATCACTACCGAGAAGTGGGAGTAATAGGCTAGCATCACCTTCTACGCAAACATTAGGTGCGTCAGGGCGCATTTTGCCCCAAGAAATTGCCTCGCGTAATCTGGCACCAGAAAGGCTACCATCGTGTTCAGGGGCGGTTGTGATGTATACTGCGCTATCAAGTCCACCGCGATACTGATTCCACCAGATGACGTGGTGTTTTGAGATACCTCCGCCGATCATCAAAGCGTTAGATGTCGGAACATCCCATGTTATGTCGGACATGTGCAGTTCATCTGCCAAGGTATCAATGTGAAAGTCGCGATGCTTTTGGCGGAGCATGAATAGTTGTGCTCCAATCGAGCCATCGGTAATTCCTGGAATTACAACAGGAATCTTATGCTTTGCAGCCCAGTAAATAATTGTGTCAGGAGTTCCGATTCTCTTACCTAATTCCCAAACTAACTGGATAGATCCAAATCCAATCCACGCATCAGCACCAGTTTTTCCAGTCTCTTCTAGTCTGCATTTGTAGATGTCTTCTAAAGCGGGCATGACCATCGCTTCAATAATTTCTCCATATGACTCATTTGGCACGATTACATTGCCTAGGCGCATCAATGAATGCTCCCCCAGTTCGATGTCGTCCAATTCAAAAGAACCGTGATAATAGTGCTTGTAAGCTCTCGCAATATCGTGGTCAAGCATTCCGCAAGTGGTTGAAACTACATTGAACATCTTTTGCTTCAGGGCTTCAACAAAGAATCCTCGAGTTCCAGTAGCACACAAGCAAGCAGGGAATGAAAGCCAATTACAAACCTTGGTATTATCCCCATCAACTGCATCAATTTCTGACTTCATATCGCGTAGAATATCCCTTGCAGTAGCAAGTTTTGTTGCTGTAAATCCGCCAGCTGTTGCCATTTGATCAATCAATGAAGAGGGGGTGGTTAGGGCCGAGAAATCATAGTCCACTACAGGGACGTCAAAGGACTCAGGGTCAATTGCCATGTGCAAGGGCTGGTGCGGCCCTCATATCAAACTCGCTATATTGGCGGGTTGAATCTACTTTCACATGTCGAGCAATTGTTGCAACTCGTAAACTCTATCTCGCAATCGAGCAGCCTGTTCAAAGTCTAGGTTTTTCGCAGCCACTTTCATCTCTGCATTGAGTTCTGCTATCAGCGTTTCAATCTGGTGGAAATCAAGCCCTTTGAGGACATCATCCGGCTCATCATATGTCAATTGGTTTTTTAATTTTTCAATTGGTAAATTGTCGTTATCAATGGTGCCTGTAGAACCATCTTGTCCAGAACCACTACCCCATGCTCCAGCACCCAATTTCAGGCCTTGAGCCCAATCTCCTTCTTTACGACCACCCTTCTTGGCGATAAGGCGCTTTTTACCATCAGCATCAGACGTAGTTCCGGCGATTAAATTCTCAGTATCAGCTCCCATTGTTGGTAGAGCCTTTACGATGGTTTTTGGAATAATTCCATTGGCAATATTGTGTGCATGTTGGCGTTCTCTGCGTTCAAGTGTTTGCCGAATAGCGGCTTCCATCGCTGGACTAAAACCATCAGAGTATAGCAAAACTTGCCCATTCTCATTTCTTGAAGCTCGCCCAATAGTCTGTAATAGTGAGCGTTCATTTCTTAGGAAACCCTGTCGGTCAGCATCAAAGATTGCAACTAAACTCACTTCTGGAATATCTAATCCCTCACGCAGTAGATTGATTCCAACGATTACATCGATATGTCCGATCCGGAGTGCATTGATGATCTCAGTTCTTTCAATAGTATCTATCTCAGAATGAAGATGATGTGCCTTGACTCCCATTTGATTGAGGTATGCCGCTACTTCTTCAGCGAACTTGATGGTCAATACCGTGACCAATGTTCTCTCTCCAATAGAGATTCTAGCATTTATTTCAGATAGTAAATCTGCGATTTGACCAGTGGTGCTTCTAACCTCAATTTTAGGGTCAAGCAATCCCGTCGGTCGGATTTCCATTTTTGAAATTCCTTCAATAGATTGTAGCATGTCATACATTGTTTCAGCTTGTGGATGTTTCTTCTCAAGGTCGGGAGCAAAAGCACCACCACCTGATTTTGCATGCAGTAATCCGTTAGGAATTTTCTGACCAGTAATTTCACACAAATGCCTTAATTCTCTTTCACCAGGTGTTGCTGACACATAGACCATGCGTGGTATCAATGACTGGAATTCAGGCATTTTCAAGGGTCTATTATCTGCAGCAGTCGGAAGTCTAAATCCGTGTTCAATCAGACTAATCTTACGCGAACGGTCTCCAAAATACATTCCTCCTACTTGAGGTAATGATACATGGGATTCATCCATAATCACCAAGAATTTATCTTTATCTCCATGAAATTGTTTTGCACAAGCGGCAAAGAAATCTAGCATACAATATGGTCTTTCACCCCTCTTTCTTTCATCAAAATGTAATGAATAGTTTTCAACAGCAGTACAATGGCCAATCTCTCTCAGCATTTCCAAATCATATCTTGTTCTTTGCTCAATACGATGCTTTTCCAATTCTCTTCCTTCACTTGCATAGTGTGCTATCCTATCATCAAGTTCGTCTTCAATAGAGACTAATGAGGCTTCAAATTTATCAGGATTTGTCATAAAGAATTGTTTTGGATGAATCCATGCTTCTTGTAAATCATCGAGGACTTCCCAAGTAACTGGATCACATACTTGCACCTTTTCCACACCATCTAGGCCGAAGCGAATGCGGATTGGGTCATCGCGACTAGGCATCCAAATATCGATTACTTCGCCCCTAACTCTGCACTGTCCTCTAGTCAAATCACTAGTGCTTCTTTGGTATTGTAAAGCGATCAATTCCTTTAGTAAATCTCTTGTTTCAATTTGTTGTCCAACGTGACACCTGATGTGGTATTCAAGGAATGTCTCGGGAGGGTTCAATCCGTAAATGCATGAAACAGATGATACTACAACACAATCGGGACGGGTAACTAAACTGGCAACAGAAGCGAACCTCTCCTGCTCAATTCTTTCATTGATTGAAAGTTCTTTGTCGATATACAAGTCTCTCTTAGCCAAGTATGCCTCAGGCTGATAATAGTCATAATGAGAAACGAAGTATTCAACTGCATTTTGCGGGAAATAGCCAACCATTTCGTGGTGTAATTGCCTTGCTAATGTTTTGTTGTGAGAAATAATTAATGTTGGAATATTGAGTTTCTCAATAACTTTGGCCATAGCGAATGTTTTTCCGCTTCCAGTAACTCCCAATAGCACACATCTTGACTGTTGATTTTCCAATTGAGAAATTAAATTTGCAATTGCTTTTGGCTGGTCTCCAGCAGGTTCGAAATCAGAGTGTAGAACAAATCTCTTTACATCTGGTGATAAGTGCTCAAGAGCTGCACCTTCCAGTGCTCTAGAAATGTCAAACGGATCACGTTCCAACAAATCGGAATCACCGACATCGTGGTCAGCAACTTGTTCAAAGGTGCCAGCGTCATCCCATTCCTCAACCAAACTTATCCCCTCCAATTAGTAGTGATTAATCAATTTAGAAAACAACAGGTTTTGAAGTCTGTCTTAAAACACATCAAGGGAGGTATAATCCTCCATTGACATGGATGATTGCACCAGTGATATATGATGAATCAGGTCCGATTAAGAATGAGATAGTTCCAGCCATATCTTCAGGTGATGCTACGCGTTTCAATGGAACAAGTTGTTCCCGTTCCTCTCTTTTTTGCTTTGAATCTCCAGCTAGTATTGCAGTATCAACAAATCCAGGTGCAAGGATATTGACTCTCTTTCCTTGTGGTCCAACCGCCTGTGCTAAAGAACGGGCCCACATTGCTAATGCTGCTTTTGATGCTGAATAATCCGCACCATGCGGTGAGCCACGTGTGCCCAATTGAGAACCGACGACAACGATTCTTGCACTATCGGTTAGATGAGGTTGAACAGCCTTCCACACTGCAACAGCACCTTCAAAATTAGTCTTCATTGTAGTCCTTAGTCCTGCTATTGTCATATCTTCAGCAGCAACTCTCTCGTATCTACCATGGTTCAATACTAGAGCATCAATTTCTCTGTGCATCCATGGGTGAATTCCCAATAGGGCAACTTCTGCATCGTCATTACAATCAACTTTGACAGCCAATGCATCTGCACCAGTTCTTCTAATATCATCAACTACCATCTCGGCAGGTTTTGAAGATGTATTGTAGGTCAACAAGATGTCATATCCATCCTCTGCTAAGCGTTTACTAGTCGCAGCGCCAATCCCACGACCGCCTCCAGTTACCAATGCAATCGGGCGGCTCATGCTCTTGCCAAACATTACTCAGTCATCAAACCAACCGCTGATTTGAAATTATTCAATTCCAAAAATATTGAATTTTTTACAACTCATAACCGCAGTATTTACAGAATTTAGCATTGAAATCATGCCCTTCCTTTGAACAATTCTTACAAGCTTGAGTACTGATATCTCCTAATTTCATCATTTCTGTTGAGATTATACCGGTGGGGACTATGATCAAACTATACCCCATAATCATGATGAAAATAGCCAGCAGTTTACCAATTGGAGTGATCGGAACAGTATCACCATACCCGGTGCTAGTAAGCGTTGTAATGGCCCAATAGACACTTTGAGGTATTGAGGTAAAGCCGTGCTCTGGACCTTCGACAAGATACATACCAGCGCCGGTGATGAAACTGAGTACTGTAATAGTCGATAAAAACACGACAATTCTTGTTCTAGATTGAATGATGGCTTCACTAAGAATATTTGCCTCACCTAGATAGCGGGATAATTTGAACACTCTAAAAATGCGCAGTAATCTAAGTCCTCTAATGACCAGAAGACTTTGCGCTCCAGGAATAAATATACTGAGGTATGTCGGTAAAATAGCCAATAAATCAACAACTCCGAAGAACGAGGTGGAATATTTTACCGAATGTTCAGTAGAATAAAGGCGTAATATGTATTCAATTGTAAATAGAATTGTAAAAAACCATTCTATCATAACCAACTGAGAATGGTATACTTTGTCAATCGCTTCTATACTCTCCAATGAAACGGCGATAACTGAAAATATGATCGAAAACAATAATGCAATATCGAAGTATTTCCCTGATGGCGTATCTGCTTCAAAGATTACTTCGTGAATCTTTTCTTTCATTGTCAAAGAGGTTGCCTTGACATCTGATGTAGAGGAATCAGCCATATGCTAATCACAAAGTATCGCACATATAGGTTTCATTCAAGCAAGACAGCAGATTGGAGGGATTATATTATGCTGCAATAATTACCATAGGAGGTAAAGAGTTACTCTTTGGTTACGAATTGTGCCAGTTGCGGAGCAGTCCAACCTTGCGGTTTCATGACCTTTCCATCTTCTCTGCGTAAGACCTTTCCATCAACCAATTTTGCCATGTTTGAACGGTGTACTTCGTCAAATGCATCATCATAGATATTCTGCATTCCATGGTTTAGGATTGTTCCAGCCAAGATGTATCCAATATCGGCAAGGGCGTCAAGAACTTCAACGAGATCTCCTGCACGAGCAGCTTCAGCATACTCCTCAACTTCTTCTTTGAGTAACTTTATTCTCAATTCAATCAACTCTTCCGAACCAATATCGGGTGAGTCTAGTTTAGGGATGTCAAAGGCTTGATTGAACTCAAGTAGAGATGCGACAATAGGGTTCATGTTACTTTGCGATAGACTAAGGCACATGAATATTACATTGAATAGAAACAAGTTGATATGAACAACATCATTGACAAGATGAATTCGAATTCAGTTGAATGTAGTGGAAAGAACGTTGATTCATTTCGAAGTTTGCCATCTCGAACGTGTCTCCAGTAAAATCACCCTCCGCAATTAATTGCCATGGTTCTGAGTCGTTATTGACCATTCCCCAATGTTGCCAAGTGTAGTCGCAAGAGGCATCCAACCCATCCAACAACAGATTGACAGTATCGTTAAATGCACTAAATGCGTTGGGCTGGCTTGCATTTTCATCTACATATCGAGAAAGTAAGATGCCTATTTGAGAACCATTTTCAGATTTTCCAGCCAGAATATTAAACTCATTTGAATCAATAGAATCTGAAGGGAAACCTCCTTCGTTTTGTAACCTGATAGGGGTATTAGCAACCATTTCACTGTACACGCTCCAGGTGATCCCAGGTGGCTTAATGCGCCCATTTTCCTCCCAAAAGAAACTTCTCGCTGCGAAGAAATGTGCCATCCTTAGGGTACTCACATCATAGGATGAATTTCCTTCATTCCCTTCCCATAGATCATTGTAGATTGTTAAAACACTAGTCAAATAAGATTGACTAGCAGGACTTTGTGCATAAACCGGAATATTCCTATTCCATTCTGTAATGTAAACAGGGGTGTTTTCTGAATAGCCATATTGTGCCAAAAACACTCCGAGTGACTCAGTTTCGTGAGTGAAAAAATAGGTTGTTTGAGAGGGGTTTACCCTGTACAAATGAACATAAACGGCATCTATGGGTTCATTGTTTTGTTGAGCCAATTCCATAAACCTATGAGAAAACCCATCATCTCCATCTCCTAATGTAATGGCGGCGACAACATCAATTTCATCACCAAATTCATTGGTAACCGCTGAGTTTACTGCATGATAGAGTTCATAATATTCATCCGCAGTACCGCTCCACCAATCGGACAAATACGGTTCATTCCAAACTTCAACCACATCAAAATCATCATAATAAAAGCCATCATTCCAACCCTGTCGATAATGCTTCAATACTTGGACTGCCGCTTGTGCAAAGACTGTGAAATTATCTGGAGGGCTCCGCCAATCAGAACAATCTTGGTAGGCTGGGAATGCTTTAGAGTAGCCCATTCGCCAATAGACGCTCGTATGAGTAGTTGCCATCGTAGCTTGAACTCTCTGATCAGTCTCAGTGAAGTCATAATTTGAAAGATTAAGGGGGTCATATCCATCATAAACCGGTACTCCATCTTCGTCAGCATGTATCCATATTCGGTTCATATCTCCAGGGCCTTCACCATGTGTACGAGAAGATGGAATTTGCATTTCGTTATATTCTTCGGTATAATTAGAACCATACCAAATCTGTTGGCAATCCTCTATTTCCCAGGCATTTCTAATCAGCGGACCATTATTAACGCCATGAATTGGTGCAATCCTACCGTACTCTTCAGCGAAATGAATAGTTGCATTTAGATCTGCAGGATTGATGATGATATATTCGCAAGAAGAGTCATCACTATTCGCTTCAGGATTGAAGTTGGTTGCATCACTATCCATGCAACCGAATATTTCGCTAATACCTCCACCATCATCGTCTGCACCGCCACCAGTACCAAAACAGCCAGGTAATACAAACATGATTGCGAATAAATAAGCGTAAATTGCTTTGTTCACATTGCTTCTATGAAAGTCAATCTAATGAATGCTTGTAATTAGCAGATACAATGCAGTGTGGTTTAGTATCAATTGTTATATTGGGTTGAGAGATTAACCCATTTGAATGGAAAAAAATAATAAGATAGAATTATTTGTAAATAATCAGGGGAATTAGATGGGAGACGAGGTTTGGGATGCAGTGGGCAGTGTACTCATCTTAGTAGCAATTGGCTTGATCATTTTCTTCATCTTTAATCTTGCTAAAGGGCGTCGGAAGAAAAATAATGATGCTTGGAAACAAGCTGCAACAGAACTGGGATTTAATTTCACTCCCACAGGAACACTTGGCAAATATACAATGAGTGGGGTGATAACAGATGGCCTCAAACAACTGAGTTGTACGGTTTGGGCGCATACAGAACATTATGGGCAGACTCATATTACTTTCATGAATTATGAAGTTAGTTTTTCCCCGTCAGTCGAACTTGTTTCGAATTCGCCGCATTTTCAATCTAAACTCTTAGAGGCAAATAATGTCCTGAAGAAGGTGGAAGTTTCTGGTGATTCTGTCAAAGCCACTCGTGTGCGTGGATTCATTCGCAAATCAGATATTTTAGTTCAAAATGTCAGACTACTGATACAATTGGCTGAGTTGATTATTCCAAACGAATAAGTTGATTCTATCTTTAAGGAGATTTGATACGGTCAAGCAGGTAACGCAGAAACGAATTTTAGAATCGAATAATCAAATCAGATCATTCGCAAGATTCCATCCGAATACAATGTGGTTGGAAGGGTTAAAATTCGATCGATGCCGGGAAAATATTCAAAACTATCAGAGGGAACGATGAGATATGCATAAGGTTCCAAGATGGGTAATTCGAATTGGTGGAACTCTGTTCGCGCTCGGTTTGCTCGCAGTGATGTTCGGGGGGACAGTAATCGGTAATGCGGACACTCCACCGGAAAGTGAGGATTGGAGTGGCACTCTTATGTTCAAAGGTGAGACTCCTGCCACATACGATGTTGAACTGAATATATTCTCGTCTTACTATGTCTTCGTGCAGGAAGGTGCTAATATCACAGTTGAGATTCTGAACGGAAATGATCGTAATTATTTCGAGCCCTGCGAAAATGATGATGACTGTGACATGTATGACATTGAAGGGAACATCAGCGGATATGAATACATCGGAGAGATTCTAATTGATGATAAAGGCGAATACGACATCATATTCACGGAAGAAAATGGTGAGGCTGTTGAAGTCATGATTCGTGAGGACCAGGGCTTCCAGTCGTTCTTGATGATTGCAGGTGGTTCGGTCGGTTGTTTCGTTGGATTGCTCTTATTGTTCATTGGCGGAATTATGGCGATGATGATGAAAGAGAGCATTGATGTTGAACTTTCATCTCAAGTGAGACCGGAATCAATCCAAGAAGTTCAATCCTATGACTAATCGAAAACGGATGGGTAGAGCGGGTTCATCCGAAATCCCTTTGCATTTTATTTTCCGATACAAAGGGGATAATAGGCCGATACAGACGCTAGCGAGGCGGGAGGCCCACTGCGAACCCATGCATTCAGCAATTGTGAGCGTGAGGGTGTTATGGTGAGGCCCTTGGTAATCCTCAATGAAAGCGTTCAAAGATTGAATTTATTTTATATTCCGGAGGCTCTTGGACAGACTATGGATGACCTCGAAGACTTGTCTGCATTCATTTCCAGTTCACGGAGTACAAATCTTCATTCTGCTGAACAAGAGGCATTGAGAATTCATCAAAAGATTAATTTCAAAAAGTACATTTCTGATGCAATCTCACAAAACCAAAAATCAGTAAGTTTTGGGTTGATGGATGCGTTACGTGTGGGAGGTAGTGAAAATTATGATCCTGATGACGGTTGGGAAAGTGAATATATTCATTCAGGAAGTGAGATATTCGCTGGAGAAGAAACATGGTCACAAATCTGGAGATACTTTGTCGAACTTGTTGAGGGTCAAGGTATTTCTTGTTCCCTGCTCCGAAGTGCCGTGTGCAGAACATGTTCGACAGTTCGCTATGAAGAAAAACTGGATTCGGATGGAGAAGTTAATTGCAATCCCTGCGGTGGATACAGAAAAGGAAACATGTGGGTGACCGGATTAAGACTTAGTTGGGAATGATGCTGATTATATCGCATGGGTCCCTTACAATTACGGGCAATCGCCTCGCTACGGTCTGCTTACCCATCTAATCAGAGGGGGGCCCTTTGATTCGGAAACCGGCCCAACCCTTATTTCATAGTAATTATTGGTAGTGCTATGGTTGAAATTGAATGCCCTCATTGTGATGAAGGCATTGAATTAGATGACGATGATTTTGGATTGTTTGAATGCCCACATTGCGATGAAGAATTTGAATGGAATAGTGAAAACCCCTCTGCCCATGAGGATTTATTCATGCAGCGGGAATTTTGGATTGGTTCACTTGTTCCCTTTCTAACTACATGCTTGGGCCTGTTCGTTTCGTTTATTGCTGTAGGTGGTTCCTGGGATTTCATCGCTTGGGGGACTATTTCCATATTGCTTTGGCCAATAGTGGCCATTGGTATCGGAATTTACGGATTTATGAAAATGCGGAGTCCACTGTGGTTTGGCGCAGGCATATCGCTAGCAATATCTGTGGTCCTATTCTTACTATTTGTAGTGGCCATAATAATTTTATGATTGAAAGGATAGCGAGAAAAACGCTCCTTTGCTACCCTAAGATTGGGCATCTAATCAGAGGGGTTACGGTCAAACTCTTTGATTCACTTTACGATAATTAAAGGCCG